>CAZFWX010000005.1:0-46291 GCA_964522695.1 uncultured Desulfobacterales bacterium | reverse complement strand
CCGCTACGAACTGGACGGCCGGGACCCCAACGGCTACACCGGCATCGCCTGGAGCATCGGCGGCGTGCATGACCGGGCCTGGGGGGCGCGGCCGGTCTTCGGCAAAATCCGCTATATGAGCTATAATGGCTGTAAGTCCAAATTCGACGTGGCAGCCTATATCGAGAAATATCTTTAGCGGGACACCATGCTGACAAAAATCAAATTGGGCATCAGCGCCTGCCTCCTGGGGGAAAAAGTCCGCTTTGACGGCGGGCACAAGCTGGACCGCTTCATCACCGAAACCCTGGGAAAATACGTGGACTTCGTTCCGGTCTGCCCGGAAGTGGAGTGCGGCCTGGGCATCCCCCGGGAAGCCATGCACCTGGTGGCGGCCGCGGACGGCCCAAGGCTTGTCACCGTGCGCAGCCAGGTGGATTACACAGAACAGATGCTGGCCTGGGCCCGGAAACGGGTGGAGGAGCTGGAAACTGAGGATCTGTGCGGCTTCATTTTCAAAAGTGATTCGCCCAGCAGCGGCATGGAACGGGTGAAAATTTATACCGGCAAGGGGGCGGCGGTGAAAACCGGGGTGGGCCTCTTTGCCCGGGAGTTCATGCAGCACTTTCCCTTATTGCCTGTGGAGGAGGAGGGACGCCTGCACGATCCCGGCCTGCGGGAAAACTTCCTGGAGCGCCTCTTTACCCTGAAGCGCTGGCGGGAAACCCTGGCCCTGGGCCCCAAGCGGGGGCATCTGGTGGATTTCCACACCCGGCACAAACTGCTCATCATGTCCCACAGCCCCAATCACTATGCCGTCCTGGGCAAGCTGGTGGCCCGGGTGAAGGAGATGTCCCTGCCGGAGATCTACGAGACCTACCAGGCGCTGCTCATGGAAGCCCTGCGCCTCAAAACCACCATCAAGAAAAATGTCAATGTCCTGCAACACGTCATGGGGTATTTCAAGAGGGACCTGTCAGCCGCAGAGAAAGAGGAATTATTGGAGGTAATCAGTAATTATCACAAGGGTTACATACCTCTCATCGTCCCCATAACCCTTCTCAATCATTACGTGCGCAAGTATGATCAGCCGTATTTAAGGAGCCAGTATTATCTTGATCCTCATCCTCTGGAGTTGAAATTGCGCAATCACGTTTAATGACAGTTTATTTTTAAATAGTATTATGCATTTGGTCATTCAGAACGGAGATAATGGGAGTGAATGATTGAGATAATTCTCTTTGATCAGGATGGCATGAGACAATAATAGTAACACTATTTTGAATATCAATCCAACCGCTCAATAAATTCCTCCCCTATTTGCATCAGTTCCTCAAGCCTTGCAGGCGACAGGCGGTTTAAAAGCCGCACCAAGGGTCTCAACCGGGGATTTTGGTCAAAATACTCCCGGTTTTTGCTGATGAAACGCCAGAATAACCCATCCCACACCTCACACCAGGGCCCGGCCGGGTAATCGCTCATTTTTCGCAGGTAATGGCTGGAACTGACGTAGGGTTTGGTCATGATGAGGCCGCCGTCGGCAAACTGGCTCATGCCGAAAACATTGGGCACCATGACCCAGTCATAGGCGTCGATGAACATCTCCATGAACCACTGATACACCGCCCGGGGGTCGGTTTCCAGCAGCAGCAGGAGGTTGCCCAGGACCATGAGGCGTTCGATGTGGTGGGCATAGGCCGTCCCCAGGAGGCGCCGGATCACCGTATCCACGGGGGGCAGCCCGGTGGCCGCGGCATAGAAAGCCCGGGGCAGGGGCCGGGTGTGGCCCCAGAAATTGCCGGCCCGCTGCGTCTCGCCGGCCAGGAGATAGACGGCCCGGACGTACTCCCGCCAGCCCAGGACCTGCCGGACAAAGCCTTCCAGGCTGTTTAGGGGCGTCAGGTGGTCATGGGCATGGTCCAGGGCCGCGGCCAGCACCTGGGCCGGGGTCAGCAGGCCGATGTTCAACAGCGGCGACAGGAGCGAATGAAACAGGTAGGCCTCGTTGGCGGAGATGGCATCCTGGTAATCCCCGAAATTTCCCAGGCGTTCCACGAGAAAACTTTCCAGCCACCCCTTGGCCCCCGCATGGGTGACGGGATAGGGCAGGGGAGGTGTCTCGCCGGGATGATCGGCAAATTTCCGGGTGACATAGTCGTTAGCCGCCGAGGCATAGGGCTCATTGGCGGGATCAGGCAGCCGCGGCACGGCCAGGCCCCGGGGAAGCTTCCTGCGGTTCTGGGGGTCATACGTCCAGCGTCCGCCCGCAGGCTTGCCGCCTGCCATGAGGATGTCCCGGCGTTTTCTCTGGTGCACATAGAAGCTGGTCTGGTGAAACCGCTTTTTGCCCCGGAAAAATTCGGTAATTTCTCCCTCGCTGCAAAGGAACAGGGGGCTCGCCAGGAAAGTGACCTTCATCCCCTGGGCTTTTCCCAGGCGGTCCAATCTCTCCGTCAGCCCCCGGTCCACGGGGTGGCAGGTGAACATTTCCCTGATCCCGTCTTCCCGAAGGCGGTCAAATAGATAGCCCATATCCGGGTCCTGAAAGAACCCCAGATAGCGGACCGCGTAGCCCCGGCTTTCCAGGAATGCCTGGTACGCCTGCAGGCTGGCCCGGTGCAGGACCAGTTTTTGCCGGTGGAATTTGATCTGATTTGCCGGGTCCCGGAAAAACCACTGGTCCTCCACCAGGTAGACGAGGCGGCCCGGTTGGAGGGCAGGATTCTTCTCAAAGAGTTGGTGGGGGAAAATCACCGCCCCGGTCATCATGCCGCCTGGCCCGTATCTTTAAGGCTATGCTTTGAATTTATTGACGATTTCTTCCCCATGGAAACAAATGCCTCTAGAAACATTTTTGACAAAGGGTGTTCTCCGTGCTTAGGTTATTTAAGATATTTTCCTTTCACCCGGAGATTTTTCATGCATGACACAATTGACTCCAAAAGTCTCGCCATTTTGCACGCCAGCCTGAATTGGGAGAGCGCTTTTGCCAAACATGTGGAGAAATTTTACATCCCCCTGAATGTCTGGCGGGAGCTCGACCTTTTTCCGCCACCCGTGAGCCGGTCCCTCATCGGCCTAAAGCGCGGCGCGGTGTTGAAAACCTCCTTCGTTCCTGGCAGTCTGGTTCCGGCCTACAACGACTCCCAGACGGCCTGGTTTCCCCTGACAAGTTTTGCGAGGGGACAGCGGCCCCCCCGGGTGGGCCGGTTTTACCCCCTGGGGCTGCTGACGGGCTTTGCCCAAAACCCCCAGCCTTTCCGCTGCACGGACGTCAGCGGCGGCAGGCTGTCCGCAGACGGCAATCACCCCCTGGCCAACCGCCCCCTGGACCTGGAAATCGCCGTGGCCGAGGTTCGGCCCAAGAGATCCGATACCGGCGGTATGTGCCAGGACTGGCTGCAGCTGCTCCTGGACGGCCCCGGCATGCAAGTCCGGCACGCATCGGCGCCCACGGAGTTTTTCGCCGACAACCCCTTTGACCGCCTGGATGCCCGGGAGGATGCCCGTTTTTACGACCAACCGCGGCTCGTCAGCCACATTGACGGACAGGCCGACGCCGCCATCCGGGCCCTGTACGGCAGCCTGCTGACGCCCGGCAGCCGGGTGCTGGACCTTATGAGCAGTTGGCAGTCCCATCTGCCCGATGCCCTGGACTTGGCCCAGGTAACCGGGCTGGGCCTGAACCGGGAGGAACTGGCGGAAAATCCGCGCCTGACCGGTTACGTGGTCCACGACCTTAACCAGAATCCTGTCCTGCCCTTCGCCGATCGGGAGTTTGACGCGGTGATCTGCACCGTTTCCGTGGAATATCTGACGCAACCTCAAGCAATCTTCCGGGAGGCGGCCCGGGTTCTGAACCCCGGGGGCTTGTTCATTCATACCTTCTCCAACCGCTGGTTTCCGCCCAAGGTGGTGCGCATCTGGACGGAGGTGCTGGAATGGGAGCGGCCCGGCCTGGTTCTGGAGTATTTTCTGCAGTGCGGCGCCTTTGAGGGGCTGCACACGTTCTCGGCACGGGGTTGGCCCCGGCCGGTGATGGACCGCTACTACCCCCAGGTGCCCGTCTCGGACCCGGTGTATGCGGTCTGGGGGCGGAGGCGGGCCTGAGCCCTTCTCCCAACCGCTCGCACCGCGGGGGGACCTGCGGGGTCCAATCATCACCGGAAATCGCCCGGTTTTGAAGGGATTACCGCCTTACGCGCAAGTATTTCTGGTACAATCTGGCTGATTTCGGGAAGGATGCCGCTTTCCAGAAAAGCCGCCATTTCTTCAAGCAAGGAGCATCTGCATGGATGTCATCATCATCGGCGCCGGCCTTGCGGGCCTGTGCTGCGCCCGCACGCTGCATCAGGCCGGGGTGCCCTTCGTGCTGCTGGAGGCCTCGGACGGCGTGGGCGGGCGGGTGCGCACGGATAAGGTGGAGGGCTTCCTCCTGGACCGGGGCTTCCAGGTCCTCCAGACCGCCTACCCCGAGGCCCGGCGAGTCCTCGATTATGCCGCCCTGGACCTCAAGCCTTTCTACCCCGGCGCGCTGGTGTTCTTTGACGGCCGGCTGCACCGGGTGGGCGATCCCCTGCGCCAGCCGGGGGACCTCCTCTCCACCGTGTTCTCTTCCGTGGGCACCTTTGCGGATAAGCTGCGGGTGGCCCGGCTGCGCTGGCGGGTCTCCCAGGGCTCCCTCGAAGACCTGTTCCGGCGCCCGGAGACCTCCACCCTGTCGGCTCTGCTGGCCCAGGGGTTTTCTGCGGCCATGCTGGAGCATTTCTTCCTGCCCTTTTTCAGCGGGGTTTTCTTCGACCGGGAGCTGGCCACCACCAGCCGCATGTTCGAGTTCGTTTTTCGCATGCTGGCCGAAGGCGACACCGCGGTGCCCGCCCAGGGCATGGGCGCCATCCCGGACCAGCTGGCCGGAACCTTGCCCCCTGGCAGCCTCAGGACCGGCGCGGCCGTAACCCGGGTGGAGGAGGGGAAGGCCGTCCTGGCCTCGGGAGAGGAAGTGCCAGGCAAGATGGTGGTGCTGGCCGCGGACGGCAGCGAAACCGCGCGGCTGCTGGGGGAGAAAGAACCCTTCGCCACGATGGCCTGCACCTGCCTTTACTTCGCCGCGACCCAGCCGCCCCTGGATGAGCCCATCCTGGTGCTGGACGGCGAAAACGCCGGGCCGGTGACCAATCTGGCGGTGATGAGCAACGTGGCCCCGGCCTATGCCCCGGCGGGCTCGGCCCTGATCCAGGCTACCGTGGTGGGCAACCCCGGGCTGGCCGATCCTGATCTGGAAGCTATGAGCCGGGCCCAACTGACCCGCTGGTTCGGCCCCCAGGTGGACGGCTGGCGGCTGCTGCGCCTCTACCGCATCACCAAAGCCCTGCCGGTCCAGACGCCCCCCACGCTGCCTCCTTTCAGCCAGCCGGTGCGGCGCACCCCCTGGCTCTTTATCTGCGGCGAGTACCAGAACCTTTCTTCCATTCACTGGGCCATGGTGTCGGGCCGCCGGGCCGGGGAGGCGGTCATTCAGAGTTTGCGGGCATAACGAAAGAAAGTTAGACATAGCGTCATAAATAATTGCGCATGATTAGGTTTGAATAATCTGGAAAGGGCTGTATTGTGTCACCCTGAGCCGAAGGTGAAGGGTCTTTTGTATTCCTGAAAGATGAGATTCTTCGGCGCCTCAGAATGACAAAAGCAGACTGAATTTGGTCTATGCGCATGAATTAATGTCGTTATGTATAATTGATTTCGAAGTTTCTCGGAGAATGGTTACATATGATATGAAGCCGCGTGACGCGGCTGCCCCAGGTGACCTATGATCGATGCAGGAGAGATGAGAAAGATCGTCAAAAATCTTCTGGACAGCCAGCGCCTGGCGGTCTTGGCCACCAGCGCCTCCGGCCAGCCTTACACCAGCCTCATCGCCTTCGCCGCCACGGGGGATATGCAGGAGATCATCTTCGCCACCTCCCGGGCCACCCGGAAGTTCGCCAACCTTTCGACTGAGCCCCGGGTGTCCCTGTTGATGGACGACCGCAGCAACCGGGAGACGGATTTCGGCCAGGCTTCGGCCGTGACGGTCCTGGGGACCGCGGCGGAGGCCCTGGGCCGCGAGCGGGAGAGGCTTCTCCCCCTCTTCCTCGCCAAGCACCCCACTCTGGAGGAGTTCGTCACCGCGCCCGCCTGCGCCCTCATCCGGGTCCAGGTGGAAAAATACCTACTGGTGACACGGTTCCAGGAAGTGCGCGAGATTATGCCCTGATCCTGAACCACGTACTCAGTCTCGCCCGGATTCCCCCCCCAAGAACGCCATGGGCAGGTGACACCTTCCTCGCCAGGCTGCGCCCGCCAATTTTTCATCCGGCCGGGTATCATCTGCACAAGGGCGCTTGACATCCCCCGGCGGTGCGCTAATATCCAAAAGACCTTTTATTTTCAAAAACCTAAGCTTTGTGTGGCCAGGTCTCCAGGGCTCAGGCTGACCAGGGCGGCGGTCATTTATCCCCTCCACCCGGGGGAACGAGCCATGCCCAGCGGGGTTTCCGGGCGGAAAGTCGGCGCAGAAACATTGGCACAGAGGCCAGGAGGAAGCCATGGCAGACGGAACCAAAAGAATTGTCATCGCCGGAGATGTCACTGTGGACTGGCTCATGTATCCGGTGGAGGCCCAGGATGAGGGAGAAAACTGGCGTCTCTTCGCGGGGATGCACTCCCGTCCCCTGCCGGGCGGGGCTCTGCTTCTGCACCGCTTTCTCCTGCCGGCGCTGGAGGCCCTTTGTCCGCCCGCCATGCCCTTTGAGGTCTGCGCTCCCGTCTTGCCGGCCAATCTGGGGGCCTTGTCGCCCGAGGATATTATCCACTCCAATGTCATGGTCAAGGCGGTGGGGAAGGGCGACTCCAAGACGTACCGGGTGGAGCGGATGCTGGGCTACATGGGCCCGGCAAAAGGCAACCCTCGCCTCTTCCCCTTAAAACCCGTACCCGATCCGGATACCGCTGACATCGTGGTCCTGGACGATCCGGGCAACGGCTTCCGGTGTGACCCGGGCTCATGGCCCGCCGCGCTATTCAATGCCCAGGACAGCCTGGTGATCTACAAGATGAGCCGCCCTTTGACCAAAGGTGCGCTCTGGGCGGAAATCCAGCAGACCCTGGGGCTCAAAAATCTCGTGGTCATTGTCAATGCCGATGACCTGCGCCAGGAGAGGGGGGTTAAACTCAGCAAGTCGCTCTCCTGGGAGCGTACCGCCGCGGATTTTTTGTTTTATCTGTACCGCTCCGAGAGGCTGGCCATCCTCCAGGCCTGTCCCTGCCTGGTGGTGCTCTGCGGCACGGAGGGGGCCATCCTGTACTTCGGGGGAGAAGAGCCCCGGGCCACCCTGATCTTCGACCCCCGCTCCCTGGAAGATTTGCAGGCCTCCCGGCTGGATGGGCGCATGATGGGCCTGACCGGCCTGTTCACCGCCACCCTGACGGCGGAGCTGGCCGCCTGCGGCCTGCCCGGATTGGAAAGTGGCATCAAACGGGGCCTGTGGGAGGCGCGCACCTTGCTCAAGACCGGCTACACCGGCTTCCCCGGCAAGATTGACTATCCTTTTGACCGGCTTTTTTCAAAAATAGAGGAGAAGCTGCCCTTTGCCACGGCGCCCCTGTCCCGCCCCGAGGATTTACGGAGCCCCGACCCCCGCTTCTGGCGCATCCTGGATCTGAAGACCCGCCATACGCGGCCCTTGGTGGCCACCCAAATAATCCGGAAAAAAGAGGCTCCGGGACTGGCTGAGGTGCCCATGGGAGTCTTCGGCAAGCTGGAAACCATCGACCGCCAGGAAATTGAGAGTTACAGCGCCATCCGGGAACTCTTGAAGGAGTTCCTGGCCGATCCCCAGCCCAAACATCCCCTGTGTTTCGCGGTGTTCGGGCCGCCGGGCTCGGGCAAGTCCTTCGGGGTGAAGCAGGTGGTCCAAAGCCTGGGCGACAAACGGCTGGAGATTATGACCTTCAATATCTCCCAGTTCCGCCAATACCAGAACCTGGTGGCCGCCTTCCATAAGCTTAGGGACGTGGTGCTGGACGGCAAGGTGCCCCTGGTGCTGTTCGACGAATTCGACTGCGCCTGGGAAGGCCAGCCCCTGGGATGGCTGAAATATTTCCTGGCGCCCATGCAGGACGGGGAGTTCAGCGACGGCGACAGCACCTACCACCTGGGCAAGACCGTCCTGGTCTTTATCGGCGGCACCAGGCACACCTATGAAGATTTTACCCGGGAACTGCGGCAAATCGAGCCCTCGGCCTCAGGCCAGAAAGACACATTCCGGGACCTCAAGGGGCCGGATTTCGTCAGCCGGCTGCGGGGCTTCATCAATATCATGGGGCCGAACTGCCAGAACCCGGAGGACGAGGCGTATGTCCTGCGGCGGGCCAAGGTCCTGCGGGCCATCTTGCGCCTCAACTCCAAGGCTGCGGACCTCTTTGACACGCACGGCGATCTGCCCGTGAACCGCCTGGACAGCGGGGTTTTGCGGGCCTTTCTGCACGTCAGCCACTACCGGCACGGCACCCGCTCCCTGGAGGCCATTATCGAGATGAGCCGGCTGGCCAACAAGCGCCGCTTCGACCTGGCGGCGCTGCCGCCCCAGGATCAGCTGGATCAGCACGTGGACTCGGCGGAATTCATGTGGCTCACGGAAAGAGAACGGTTTCAGTCGCTCCTGAGCCGCCGGGACCTGGACAGCGGCGGGGAGAAGTGGCACTGGAGGCGGGAAGATGAACTTATCGAACAAGCGGCCCGGCTGCTGCACCAGGATTATCTCCGGCGCCGGCAAATGGAGGGCAAGACTGGGGATACCAAGGTCCCCTTTGATGATTTGCCGGAGGACAAGAAGAAGTCCAACCGGGATGCGGCCGAAGACATACCGCACAAGTTAAAGACCATAGAACATGGCCTGCGCCGCATCCCGGGGGGCAAGACGGCCCGGCCCCCGGACATCGCCGACGACGAGGTGCTCCGGCTGGCCCGGATGGAGCACGAACGCTGGTGCCGGGAGCAGCGGCTGCAGGGCTATTGCTACGGGGAACACAAGGACCTGGTCTGCAAAACCCACCCACTGCTCATCCCGTTTGAGCAGCTCTCTGATGAGGCCAAGCAGTATAATATCGAATCCATTTATGCCATTCCCTGGGTATTGCAGGAACTGGGCTTCGAGGTCTACCGCCTGAAGGAGGCCCAGGAATTGGCAGACCCCTATCTGCTGGAAAAGCTGGCCCGCCTCATTCATCAAAACTACGTCAAGGAAAGAACAGCCGAAGGCCAGACCGCGGCGGTCAACCCGCTCTTGGTAGATTTTGACGAACTGCCTGACGACATCAAGGAAACCAACCTGGATCAGGCCCGCTCCATCCCCGCCAAACTGCGGCGCCGGGGTTATGACCTGCGGCGGCCCGGATGGGGGGCGGCGCCCGCGCCGCTCAATTTAAGCGAAGAAGATATTGAAGAAATGGCAAAAATGGAACATGCCCGCTGGAATTGGCAGAAAATCTTGCAGGGTTGGATCTTCGGGCAGGAGAGGGATAATGTCAAAAAGACGCACCCCTGTTTGGTTCCCTGGGACAAACTCCCTGAAAAGGTAAAGGATTATGACCGCCGCACGGTGCGGCTGATCCCCCAGTTTTTGGAGAAGGCCAGGTACGAGGCCTACAAGCCCACCGGTGTCTGCTGACCAGACGCCCTGTTTTTGCAGAAAAATATACCCCAACCACAATGGTGAGCAAGGAGTTTTCGTCAATGACACATTCCCATCTCCCGTTCAGCAACCTGCGGGAGGAGTTGGCCCGGGCCATTCATGAAAAATACCGCCAGGAGCAGGAGGGCGAGACCCCGCCGGAGGACCCGGCCATGCGACCCTGGGAGTCTTTGCCCGAGGACCTCAAGGAGTCCAACCGGCAGCAGGCCGACCAGATCCCTGAAAAGCTCAGGCTCGTGGGCTTATTAATCCGCCCGGCCCAAAACGCCAAGCCCGCGGGACTGGCCTTGTCTCCGGACGAATTGGACAAGCTGGCCCGCCTGGAACACGACCGCTGGATGGCTCAAAAGCTGGCCCAGGGCTGGACCTGCGGCCCGGTGAAGGACCCTGTCCGCAAGCTCCACCCCTCCCTGGTGCCCTGGGAGGACCTGCCGGAAGCCGAAAAAGACAAGGACCGAAAGCCGGTGCAGAACATCCCCGAGTTCCTGGCGGCTGTGGGTCTGGAGGCGTACCGGTGCGGGTGAGTGAACACTTGCCGCGACGGGCCAATTTTTCCAGGCTTGCAGATATGAGGCCTTACTGTTCCAGACCTTGGACAAGGTCTGGCCTTGCGAAGATAGATTGCCTCAGCAGAATGTGCGATTAGGGCAGATCATATGACCTCGGAAGTCTTCATCGCCTATGCCCGGGAAGATGGTGAGGCGGCTGCTCAGGTCGAAGCATACCTGGCCGGAAGCGGCCTGACATGCTGGCGCGATGTCCATCTGATCCCCGGCACGCCGGAATGGGAAGCCGAGATCGAAAGGGCCATCAAGGCCAGCCTGGTCTCCGTGGTCCTCATATCCCCTCACTCTGTCACTTCCCGCCACGTGAAAGCCGAGTTTTCCCTGGCCCGGGACCGGGACAAGGACATCATCCCCCTGTTCCTGGCAGAACAGGTGGATCTGCCCAACGGCTGGTCCCTGCGCCTAGCCCTGCACCAATATCTGTGCGCTTCTCCCTCCTTGGAGGCGATTCTGCCTAAACTGGCTGATGCGGTCTGGCGGGTGGTGGACCGTCACCGTCATGCCCTGGCCTACCAGGATGAAGAGCAGGTCCGGAAGAGGGCCAATTATCATATTGAGCCCCAATTTGCCGAGAATCCGCTAGGGCTTTTTTTGGGAGAAAATGAACACAGCATTACTGTCATCGAAGACGGAGCTTTCATCATGACCTCCAAGCCCGGAGCCTACCCTGGTTACCGGATGAACCTGCCGTCCCTTCATGAATTCGCCCTGGAAGCCCACCTGAGGAAAATCCACGGTCCCGATGATGAAACGCACTGGTTTGGCTTTTTCTTTGGAGCCCCTTTCCCCAAGGATTTTTATGAGTTTCTCATAAACGGTCAGCGAACCGTGAGAATCACTAAATACTTGAATGGTCAATGGTATGAGCTATCCCGCCATGTAGGGGTCCGCCAACTGAATCCGGGTAATGCCCAGAACCTTTTAAAAATCATTCGGAAGGATGCGTCCTTCCATATTCTGGTTAACGGCTTGCATGCCCAAAGCGTAACCGATGACGATATCCGAGTGGGTGCTTTAGGCTTATTAATGGGCCCGGAATTGAAGGTGGCTTTTCGGGATCTACGCCTCACAGGATTGGATCTGGACAAGGTTTTTCAGTCGGCTCTGTGGCACCTGGGCAAATTGGATGCCCGCAAAGGTAGGAAGCTTCTCCGCCAAGTGGTGGCAGCGGACCCAAACCATGCCCAGGCAGCCCGCCTGCTGGGGGAATTCCGGCCGGACTTCCGGGACAGTATACTGATTGCCATTGGCCATAAAATGTTGCCCCAGCTTCACGACAGCATTCCTGCAGCTAAATTACGTGATGAGATCAATCGGAGGGGGGGCGACCATGAATTGCGGGTCGCCAGCATTGTTACGGACGCTGGCTTACTGGCAGAAGAAAAATATCTGAGATGCCCTGTTATTTCTATTGGCGGGTATAACTCCAACAAAATTACTGCTGATTTGAGAAACAGTCTCCCCCACGATACTTCCAGCACTGAATCGATGCACATTCAACATGACCTGGAAAAGAAAGTCCGGCGCGTGCTTTTATGGGGCAGTGGGCCAACAGGTGGCTTCGAAACGGCTCGTGCCGTTGAGGTCTTTATGACTTCAGGATTGCTGGACAGGTTTCTAAAAATCGTCTGGGATCAAGGATGATATTTGACAGGAGCCAGAAAGAGACTTTTTTTGCAGCTTTCACAATGGATTAAAGAAAGACACCAGGACTTCCATGCGCCCCTTTGATCTCATCTGGCGGGACGTGCGCATCGTCGGACGGGCGGTGTGGCTCAATCTGGCCCTCTACCTGGCCCTGGTGCTGGGCGCGGCCCTGGTGCTGGAAGGGTTCGGCTCCTACCCCGAAGCTTCCTTCCTGGAACTCCTGGTGCTCAGCTTCCATATGACCCATTTGGAGTCGGTGCCCGCGGGCCAGGGGGTGCTGACCACGGTCCTGATCTTCGGGCTGCCGGTATTGACCATCATCATTTTAGGGGAAGGGGCGCTGCGCGTGGTGGCGGTTTATATCCGCCGGCGGCAGCGCCGGGAGGTGTGGGATCCCTTGGTGGCGCAAACTTTTTCCGGACACACGATTATCTGCGGGTTGGGGGAGCTAGGAAGGGCCATCTGCAGCCAGATCCTGGAGAAAGACCCCCTGGACCGCCTGGTCCTGGTGGATGTGCGGGCAGACCTGCTGGCTGAGTTGGGCATTACCGAAAGCACGTATCCCAACGTCACCCACATCCACGGGGACATGACCTCCCTGGCCACCCTGGAAGAGGCCAACTGCCGGGCTGCCGGGCTCATCATTATCACGTCCGGCGAAGACGGTCACAACCTGGAAGCCGGCGTCAAGGTCCAGGAGCTGAATCACCAAGGGAAAATCTGGATCCGCCTGCATCGCAGCAAGGTGGCCCAGCTCATCTCCCCCCGGGACAACGTCCACTTCTTTTCTCCCTATCAAAAAGCGGCGGAAACTCTGCTGCTGCAGATGAATGGGCAGGGAGAATAAAAGCCAAGGAAAAGCAGCGGCCGTATCGCTCCCTTTATTCCTGCCCGCCCGGAGGATAGGGCCTGGTTGCCCCGCAGCCCGAACGCCGCAGGGAGGCGGCAGGCGCAGGGGCATTGCTGGGGGGCTGCTGCTCAAGGGGGCCTGTTTAGCTTGGCGGGAGAGGGGGGAGATGATAAACCGGCACATCCCGATTGAGAAGTGACAGGGGAGCGGGTCTGCCGCCGGTCACCCGGGCGGCCTGAATGGTCGGCCAGGGGCTCGCTTGAGGTCAGGCAATGCCGTTAGGAGGGGAGGCGTTTCCAGAAGAGGAAGGCCGAAAGAGCGGCAGTTCCACAGCGAACGTCGTTCCCCTCTTGCTCGTTTCCTTCACCCAGATACGTCCGTTGTTTTCTTTGACGATCCCGTAAGCAGTGCTCAGACCCAGGCCCGTCCCTTTTCCCGCTGGTTTGGTGGTAAAAAACGGATCGAATATCAGGGGCAGATCCTTTTCCGGAATACCCCGGCCCGTGTCGGCGACTTCGATATAGGCCTTTTGTTTGGGCTTGTTGCGATACGTCCGCAGCGTCATGACGCCTTTATGGTCCATGGCGTCCACGGCATTCAAAATGAGGTTCACAACCACCTGGCCCAACTGATCCCTGTCGCCCTCGATGAGCATGATATCCTCGGAAAGCTCTTTCTTGATCTCGACGCCCATGAAGAATTTGGGGTCGCGGATGAGATCCAGGCTGTGCTCCAGCAGCGTATTGACGTGGAGGATTTCCTTGCTGGGGGTATCCTGTCTGCTATAAGTCAGGAGGTTCTTAATAATTTTGCCGCATCGTTTGGCGTCTTCATAGATGCACGTCAGACTGCGCCGCCGGGGATCCTCCGGTTCCAGCGTCTTCATGATCATATCGGTATAAAAAATGATTCCCGTCAGGGGATTGTTTAACTCATGCGCCACCCCGGCGGCGAGATGGCCCAGGGAAGCCATTTTCTCCGCCCGATAGATCCGTCGGCGCAACAGTTGCATGGCTTGCTCCTGCTTCAGCCGCTCCCGCAAATCGTTAAACAAGCCGACCGTGGCAGCTTCCTGATCGCCTTCGTAAATGATGGCGGCGGTGAGTTCCACCGGGATCTCCTCGCCTTGCGCATTGATCAGGGTGCATCTTTTCGAGTGGAGTTTGCCCTTGCCCCCCAGGCTTTCGTCCCGCAAAATTCTCATAATCTCCTTCGCCTGCCCCGGGGGGTAAAGATTCCGAGTGGTTATTCTCTCTTGCGCCTCTTTCAGTGAATATCCCGTGAGTTCCTCGGCCGCGGGGTTCATGGTCAAAATCTTGCCCCGGCGGTCCGCGGCGATGATGGCTGTGGTGGAACTCTGGATGAGCTTTTCGGTAAAATCCTTGGCGCCCGAGAGTTCCCGTTCGAGCAGCTTTAATCTCGTGACATCATGAATGCATTCAACGACATAGAGAACCTCGCCGGCCTCGTCAAGAATGGGGGAGAAAACCCGGTTATCCCATTTTTCCACGCCACCCTGGGTTGACACGTACTTGAGAACGGAATGTCCTTGACGGTCCGCCAACACTTCAGCGAGAGCGCAGCTTTCCATGGGACAGGTCTCTGCTGAGTGGTAGAAGAAATCGTGACAGGTCTTCCCGACGATATCCTCTCTCTTGCGCCCGAATTTTTCCAGGAAACTGACGTTTACATCCACTACGGTCCTGTTGGGTTTCAGGATCAAAGTAGGGATGGAAAGGCTGTCGAACAGTCTGGCTTTCCAGACCATCGGAGTTTCCATCGGCGGTCTCCGATTCCATGATTTGTTTTTGCAGTTCAACCTTGAGAGCCGTCACTCACCGCAGCTTTCAGGTTGTAATGTCTGATTTTGCTGTGCAGCGTCACCCGGCTGATTTCCAGAGCTTCTGCGGCTTTGGAGATGTTCCAGCCATGGAGAGCGAGAATCCGCTCGATGTGCTGCTTCTCGTTTTCCTTTAACGATTGGGGGATGTCCTGGGGTGTGGATCGGAAAAGAAAGGCAAAATCATCTTTGGTCAGGTAGTGTCCTTTGGTCAGCACGACGGCGCGTTCCACGGCATTTTCCAGCTCGCGCACGTTTCCGGGCCACGGATAATTCTTCAGAGCGTTCACGGCTTGCGGATTGATCCCCGCCACCGGCTTGTTGGTTTCTTTGCGGATCCGCTCCAGGAAGTGCTGGGCCAACACGGGAATGTCATCGAGGCGGGCCCGGAGAGGGGGAATTTCCAACTCGATGACATTCAACCGGTAATAGAAATCCTGACGGAAAACGCCGCGCTCGATCTCCCTGGCAAGATCCCGGTGCGTGGCGCAGATGAGGCGAAAATCCACCGGGATATCCTCGATCCCGCCGACCCGGTGAAAGGTTTTCTCCTGGAGCACCCGCAGCAGATCAATTTGCATCTTTAAGGGGATTTCGCCGACCTCGTCCAGGAAGAGGGTCCCTCCCTGGGCCATCTCCAACCGCCCCTTTTTGGCCCGTCTGGCTCCGGTAAAGGCCCCGCTTTCGTGGCCGAACAACTCGCTTTCCAGGAGCGTCTCGGTAAAGGCTCCACAGTTAATGGGGATAAAGGGACCGAGGCGGCGGTCGCTCATTGAATGGATCGCTTTGGCAACCAGTTCCTTGCCGGTTCCCGTTTCTCCCCGCAGCAGCACGGGCGAATCAAAGTTGGCGATCTGTCCGATCAGTTTAAACAGTTGCTGCATGCAATGCGATGCGCCAATCAGGTCATCGCAGCGCACCCGGCTGGCTACCTGCTCCCGCAGGATCTCATTTTCATCGATGAGCCTTTTTTGCTGGAGGAGTCTTTCCAGGAGGCAGGCCAGGTCCCCGGGTTCGAAGGGCTTCGTGAGATAATCGCACGCGCCCCGTTTCATGGCGTCAACGGCAGTTTCAATGGATCCGTACGCGGTAATCATGACCACCATGGAATGGGGGCAGTTTTCCTTTAAATAGTCGAGGACTTCGAAACCGCTCACATCGGGCATTTTGATGTCGAGGAAGATGAAATCGTAGTCCTTCTCGTCCACCAGATTGATGGCGGCCTGGCCCCCATCAGCGCCCTCCACGTCATAGCCGGCCATCTTGAACCAGTCCACCAGAGATTCCCGCACGATCTTTTCATCATCGACAACCAGCACCTTCCATTTCCCGCTCATAAATCACCTTGTTCCGGAGGGTTGCGGACCTGGAGGAGAAGGGAACGACGAGCTTCGAATCTCCTTGGGATCACGTATGCGCCGCGTGGATTGGCCCCATGCCCATGGCCCATGGATGCCTCAGCAGATAGATATCATTATGCCCGATCTCTTTGCAAAATCAATACCCAGCCAGAACCGGGCTGAGGGCGGGGGGAACGCAGTGGACCACCCGGTGGCGGCGAAGCCGTTGATGCCCTTGCCAGGAACTGCGCCGCCTTGCAACCTCTGGAATCCGTTCGAGGCAGGGAAGGCCAAGCCCGAAAGCCGGTGTACAGTTTCTTAACAATCGTGCATAACAACTTTACAGTCTTGTAACTACTTGAAATTATGAGATTAAAATTAGCGCATCGTGTAACCCGCACAGAAGCTTAACAGCGGGGTGGCAGGCCACGACAGGGAACGGAAAGCCAGGCGATATTAAATATTAATGATATCAGTATGTTACTACACTACAGTTTTGCGCTGTGGGGAAATCAGGCATCCCCTTGAGCTTGGCACGGTTATTGTAACTATAGAATTGCAAGAAACAATTCAATTACTAAAGCGCAAAGGAGAGAACGCCGGAAGTTAAAAAGGGCGTTCGCCATCAAGGAGACAGGTTATGAAAACGCAAGGCGAAAAGCAAGGCCAGGGGGTTCAGGTTATTTCCCTGAACGAAAAGCAGTGTGTGTGGATGAAAACCGGAATGGTGGATTTCAAAACCTGCGACAACGCCTTCGATTGCACTTCCTGTCCCTTTGATAAGGAAATCAACAGGAAGTTGGCTCAACAACAAAATGCCCCGACCAGTTGGAGAGAGGTCATGCGCCAGCCGCATTTGCACAAAGAATGCCGGCACATGCTGACGGGCCGGGTCCTTTTCAAACTTTGTTCCCACAACTACGAATGTAAGGACTGTGCCTACGACCAGTTCCTCGCCGATTACGATCAGGTCCTGTCGGCAGAACACCTGCCGGCTCTTGCCGCTAGTCAGATTAATACGGCGGATGCTGTTACGGCGCCGGGGCTTACGCTTGAATGCGCCCTGTAAGCCTGCCTGGGAGATGGTTGCGAGGCGATAACTCATTCACTTACTCCTCTGCAAGTCATGGAGCGCCTGCTCTTTTGCGGAGTTGGACCGGAAGGAGGTTTTTATGGCAACGAAAGGTGAGCAGAAAAGCCCGGGAGTCCAGGTTTTTTCAATGAGCGAGAACCAGTGTGTCTGGGCGAAGGCCGGCGTGGTGAACTTCAAAATTTGCGAAAATGCCTTCGACTGCACATCCTGCGCCTTTGACAAGGGGATCAGCCGGAAGCTGGCGCAGAAACCCACGGCCCTGGTGAGCTGGCAGGAGGTCATGAATCAGCCGCACTTGAATAAGGAATGCCGCCACATGCTGACCGGCCGGGTCCTGTTCAAGCTTTGCTCCCACAACTTCCAATGTAAAGACTGCGCCTATGATCAGATGCTGTGCGATTACGACCAGCTGCTCTCCGAAGAGGACGTGCTGATCCATCCCGCGGCGCACGTGAGCAAGATCGCCGGCTTTCTGGTGGCCGATGGCTACTACTACCATCAAGGCCACGCCTGGGCCCGCATAGAGCACGGCGGCTTCGTCCGCCTGGGCGTCGATGATTTCGCCTGGAGGCTCCTGGGGCCCACCGATATCTCCCTGCCCAAAATCGGCTCGAAGCTGAAGCCCAATGAGACGGGCTGGGCGGTCAAAAGGGAGGAAAAGGCAGCCGAAGTGCTCTCGCCCATGAGCGGCATCGTCATGGCCACCAATCAAAACGCAGTGAAGCAGCCGAGCCTGGCCCGGAAAGACCCCTATGGCAAGGGCTGGCTGGTCGTCATTGATCCGGTCAGCGGCCTGAGGGGCAAGGCCAGGAAACTCATGTTCGAACAGAAGGCGGTGGCGTGGCTCAATGGCGAGGTGAAGAAGCTGGAAGACATGGTGACGGATATCTATGGAGTCCCGCTGGCGGCCACAGGTGGTGAAATTGTCGACGACATTTACGGCAACCTGAAGGATCTCAAGTGGGACGATCTCGTCCACAAGTTTCTGCATACCTGAATGCCGGACACGACGACGGGCGGTGCAGGGCGGCTCAGCTAGACATACAGTTTTCTCACGCTCTGGCGCAACGCGAAACTGCACCGCTCACAAAAAAAGATCTCCAGTTCGTCGAGATGGCTGAGGCCGTAGCTGAATCGCATGAGGCAATGGGGGGTCTCGCAGTGGTAAAGGGAAAAAGTGTGAGCCAGTTCGTGGAGAGCAACCTTGGCCAGACGTTCAAGATAGGTGCTCTCCGCGGCTAAGCTCCCGCCCTCCAGGTGCTTGAGGCGGAAATCAGAGATAATGGCCAGCCTGAGTCCCAACTCCGCCTGACCGAAGACAAAGGAAAGGATGGGAGAGCAAAGGTCCACGTCCGTGATGGCCAGGATGCGGGAGTAATCCGGAAAGGGGCATTGGGCGAGATACTTGAGGACGAGTCCGGCATCATACTGACTGCGATGGCTCTGAAACGCTTCTGCCGGGATCGCCATCTCCGGCAGCATCTCCACGGGAAGCTCCAGGATCGCCTGAATGTTCGCCGTGACGACCCGGATCACCGTCTGCGGCACCTGGCCCATCTTGGTCAGAGCGATGGTGGGGGAGAGCGGTTTTTTCCGCGGCGGTGACGGCATAGCAGTCAGCCTTGGGGAATATCCAGGTCGAAATATTCAGTGGTTCAACAGGAGGCGTTCCCGCAGGAACTTTAGCCGCGCTCCTTGATTATGGCCGAGGCCAACTGAGAAAAATATTGCCTTTTCCCCTGCGCCGGCGCCAGGGGCCCAGTCCTCCGGGTCTCCCACCGGGGAGAAAAACTGGGAGCCGTTGCTCTGCCGGATAGACGCCGGCACCCCTTCCCCCTGGCAGCCATCATTCGGATTACGTTACCCCCT
Organism: uncultured Desulfobacterales bacterium; assembly: GCA_964522695.1. GTDB lineage: Bacteria > Desulfobacterota > Desulfobaccia > Desulfobaccales > 0-14-0-80-60-11 > VGSQ01. The sequence continues at coordinate 27,376 of CAZFWX010000005.1, read as the reverse complement.
ATCAACGAGCGCTGCAAGCGCCGGCCACCAAAAAATGGGCAGCCGGAAATCCCCGGGCCAGTCCGGCAGGGGCCTGACCGCGCCGCTCCAGTCCACCCTGTTCCCACTTCCCGAGCGTCCTTCCTTCACAGGACCTGACACGCCCGTCCCCTTTTCCAACCGGGGACCGCCAGCCCGCTCCGGCCCATGGCGCAACCGTCCCCGGCCGTCCGGGTCTCCGGCGCGATCCGGGGCAGGACACCGGCGGCCGGCGGGGCGGCGTAACGGGACAGCTTTTCGGGAGAAAATCCGCCGGGCCGCCCAAAACATTGTAACAAGATTTTGGCATTGATAAATGCTCGGGGTTTTCGGCAGCAGACCGGGGGGCCCAAAACACCCATAATGGTCAATCGGCTCGTTGCCATCCATGCAGGAATGCCAAGGCCGGAGCATCTGCCCGACAGGAACAGGTGATCGCCCTGTTGAATTATCCAACATAAAATAAACAGTAAATACAATAAGTTAATTCAATAGAGCTTGCCTCCTGTTGAAAATTGCGACAAATAGCACGGCTGCCGCCAGGCAAACAGAGCTGGACGGAAAGGCAAGTGCTGTAAAATAATCTATTATTATCAATGGTATAGCTTTTTAGTACCAACCATGGCACAGTCTTTGCTCTCTATTAACACAAAAGGGGCATTCGGCATGTCTTTTTAAGGAAGGGTAGATCATGAAGCCTCAGAAAGATAGCGCGCGGTCACCGGTGAGAGAGGTCATGGGGTTTCAAGTGCCCGTGGATTCGTATTATTTTCACCAGGGGCACATGTGGGCCGTAGTTGAGGACCCTGACCGGGTGCGGGTCGGCCTGGACGATTTCTCTCAGAAGCTGCTGGGCCGGGCCCAAGAGGTCAGGCTGCCCGAGATTGGCAAGGTTTACTACCAGAACCATCTTTGCCTGTCTTTGCTCCGCCAGGGAAACAAGGCCTCCTTTGAGGCCCCGTTGGACGGCGCCGTGGAGGCAATAAACCCCCGGGTCCAGCAAAACCCGCACCTGGTTCATGACGATCCTTACGGGGAGGGCTGGCTGTTTACGGTTAGGCCCGTCAATCTCCGGCGCAATCTGGAGAACCTGGTCACCGGCGAGGACGCGGTCCTCTGGATCAACCAGGAATCGGAACGCCTGCTGCAGCTATTGGACACCGCCATTGGCGTCACCCTGCCATCCGGCGGCGCCATTGTCGATGATGTCATCGGTCAATACCCGGATTTGGGCTGGCGCCGGCTGGCCAAGGAATTCTTTCTGCAGAACCTGACCAAGGACTGGAAGAAGAGATCATGAGGGGTCCGGGGCCGGAAGAACAGGGCGTGCAGCCAAGGCGCGGCCTGTTTTTTTTAAAGATCACAGAGACAGGCAGAGCAGGATTATGAATCCGAAAATCCCGGAAGCCAAGAACCACTGCATCTGGATGGAAGCCGGCGTCATTGATTTTAAGCTCTGCAACTCGGACTTTGCGTGCGACAAATGTGAATTCCACCGGGCCATCACCGAGGCGGCCAGCCGGAGCCTGGCCCGCCAGAAGGCGCTCCTGACGCCGGCAGGTTTGGGTGGCGAAGCCGCCTCCTGGGAAGACAAGATGCGCCAGCGCTTCGGGGAGAAGCAGAAATGCCACCTCATGGCCACCCGGTCATGCCACCAATGCTCCTTTGATGAGCTTTTGGAAGAGCAATTCGACTTTTTTCTGGCCCCGGAAAGGCCCAAGGTGCAGGAAACCCTGGGTATTCTGGTGCCCATCACCAGCTTTCTGCACCGGGGGCACACCTGGGTGGCCCTGGAAAACGCCGGGCGGGTGCGCCTCGGTCTGGACGACTTCTCGCAAAAAGTCCTGGGTCCCGCGGACCACATCCGGCTGCCGGAGGCCTGGCAGTTCCTGCAGGCCGGCGAAGTGATGCTGGAGATAACCCGCCAGGGGCGGAAGGCTGCGTTCCAGGCGCCTCTTGACGGCATTGTGGAAGTGGTCAATCCCAGGATCCGGGAAAATCCCCGGCTGGTGCATGACGACCCCTTCGGCGAGGGCTGGCTGTTGATCGTCACCCCCACCAACCTGAAGGCTGATTTGGAAAAGATGCTCTTCGGCCAGTGCAACCTGGCCTGGACGGAAAGCGAGAGCCAGCGGCTGCTGGAGCTGCTGAAGACCGAGATCGGCGTCACCCTCCCCTCGGGGGGGACCCTGATTGCTGACGTCTTCGGCAACTACCCCCAACTGGGATGGGAACGCCTGGTACATGAATTTCTGCATACCCCCTGAGAGATGGATAACTGTCTGGAATCAAATTACAAAAATCTTACATACGATGATGCCGCACCCAGGAAGGCAGATTTCTCCGGTTTTCAGGTTCCGGTCACTGGGTCATTAATGATTGAGTATCATTTACATTCTTTGCCAAGATTGCTAAAATAATCACATGAACGGTCTGAAGGGCGATTTCCTACCGCTGACGTTTGGGCTTCAAAGGGGAAAATTGTGAGTAAAAACAATATCAACCCTGATCTGTACCGCGAGGTCGAGAAACTTGGGGCCAAGGAGATGGAAGTCTGTTTCCAGTGTGGCAACTGTGCTTCCGCATGTCCTTTATCTGACGGGGAAAACACGTTTCCTCGCAAAATTTACCGCTATCTCCAGCTTGGCCTGAAAGACAAGCTGCTGGCCTCTCCGGAACCCTGGCTCTGCTACTATTGCGGCACCTGCAATACCGATTGTCCCCGCGGCGCGGAACCCGCCGAGACCATGATGGCGACCCGGCGCTGGCTGATTACCCAATACGACTGGACAGGCCTGTCCCAGAGATTTTATGCGTCGCCGAAATTGCAGGTGGGCGCGGTCATGGGCGTCGCCCTGTTCATCATTGCGCTGTTCATGCTCTTTCACGGGCCGGTCGTCACCGACCGCGTGGAGCTCACCACCTTCGCACCGGTGCATTGGATCCACATCGGCGACAAGATCATGATGACCTTTGTCTTTGTGATGCTTTTCTCCAATGCGGCCCGCATGGCGCACCGGGTCATGCAGGGCTCGAAGATACCGCTCTATCTCTTCGTTACCCAGGCGCCCGTGTTCGTCATCAACTACTTCACCCAGAAGCGGTGGAGGAAATGCGGCACCGGCTTGGGCAGTTTCTGGTGGATCCACATCTTCCTGTTCTCCGGCTGGGTGGCCATGGAACTTTTGGTCATGGTGTTCCTGGCGCATTTCCAGACCGACATTGTCCATCCCATCTGGCACTGGACCAGGCTGTTGGGCTACTATGCCACCGTCGCCCTGTTGGGCGGCGCGAGCTACATGCTCTACAGCCGGTGGTATAAAAAGGAAGCGAATCTCCACCGGTATTCGGATTTTACGGATATCTTCTTCCTCGGCCTGATCATCACCGTGGCCATCACCGGCATCATGGTCCATCTTTTCCGGCTGGCGGGCCTGCCGATCCTGACCTATACCATCTATGTCATCCATGTGGCCATCTGCGTGGGCATGCTCGTGGTGATGCTTCCCTTCAGCAAACTTTCCCACCTGATGTACCGGCCGTTAGCCATCTACCTGACAAGCCTGAAAGAAAAAGCCCAGACCGACTCTGAGGCCGACCTGGCGACGATCCGGGCGGATATCGGCGAGACCTTCCAGAGCTGCATGCATTGCGGCGCCTGCACCGCGGTGTGCCCCTGGAACGAAGTGGCGAGCTACAGTCCCCGGAAAATCCTGCGGGACATCTCTCTGGACAAATCCACAAACGTCACCGTCGATGAGGCCTCCTGGACCTGCGCCACCTGTAACAGTTGCGTCGCCAGCTGCCCCCGGGGTATCGGCCTGGTTGATCTGATGAAATCCATCCGCGGCCATGTCGCTGATGCCGGGCTCATGCCGGGGGCTTTGAGTAAGCCCCTGCAAAGTCTGAAGAATGACGGGAACCCGTGGGACGGCAAACGGGCGGGCCGCCTGGATTGGGCCAAGGGCGAAAACCTGCCAGCCTATACCCGGGACCATGAATATTGCCTGTTCACCTGCTGCACCACGGCCTATGACACCAGCGCCGCCAAGGGCAGCCAGAAGGCAGGCGTCGCGCTTTTGCGCCTGCTCGACCATGCCGGCGTCTCCTATGGCACCCTGGGAACCAGGGAGAGCTGCTGCGGCGACCTGGCCGATAAGGTCGGCGCCGCGGATGTCTTTGCCGATCTGGCCAGGAAAAATACGGAGATGTTCCGGGAGGCGGGTGTTGCCAAGATCCTCACCATCTCCCCGCACTGTCTCACTATCTTCCAGAAGAGTTATGAAGGGCTGACGGACCTGACCCAGATTCACGCCACCGAGCTTTTGGATGAACTCATCCGGCAGGGCGCCATCGTCCCCGTCAACCGGCTTGAACTCAAAGTGACCTACCATGACCCCTGCTATCTTGGCAGACACGCTTCCATCTATGAGCCGCCCCGGAGAATCCTGGCAGCCATACCGGGCGTCACCCTGATTGAGATGCAGAATAGCCGGGAGCGCACCTTCTGTTGCGGGGGCGGCAGCGGCGGGCCCTGGAAGGGCAGCGCCGGCAAGGAAAGCCTGGGCGAGATTCGGGTCACCGAGGCCCTGGGGACCGGCGCCAGCGTGATCGCCACGGCCTGCCCCTACTGCATCCGGATGCTCAATGAAGCCATCGTCAAGCTGGGTGTGGGCCACAGAATAAAAGTCCAGGACGTCGCGGAACTGCTGATACAGTCGGTTGATTTGTCGGATACCTTTGCCAAAACCGGAAAAAACACTCTAAGCCTTTCTCAGGAGGGCGCTCATGTCTGAGCGGATTGGGTTTTTCATCTGCCACTGCGGGATCAATATCGCCTCTCGCGTCAGAGTGAAGGATGTGGCGGAATATGCGGCTTCCGTCCCGGATGTTCATGTTGCCAAAGACTATCTGTTCATGTGCTCGGACCCGGGGCAGGATCTCATCGAAAAGGAAATTAAGAATCAGAACCTCTCTCATGTGGTGGTGGCCGCCTGCTCGCCGCGTATGCACGAAAAAACCTTCCGGGCCGCCTGCCAGAGGGCGGGGCTGAACCCCTACCGGGCCTTCCACATGGTCTGTGTCCGCGAACATGGCTCCTGGGTCACGGAAAGCGAGGATGAGGCCACGGCCAAGGCCATCACCCTTGTCCGGGCCGGTCTGATGCGGGTCAAAAACCAGAGTGCCCTCTTCCCCAGCAGGTTCTCGGTCAATCCCAACACCCTGGTGGTGGGCGGCGGCATCGCCGGCATGCAGGCGGCCCTGGATATCGCCAGTTCCGGCAACAAAGTCTATCTGGTGGAACGGCAGCCCACCGTGGGCGGCCACATGCTCCAGTATGACAAGACCTTCCCGACCTTGGACTGCGCCGCCTGTATCGGCACGCCGAAAATGGTGGCGGTGGGTCAGGATAAGAATATCAACCTGATGACCAATAGCGACGTGGAGAGCGTCAGCGGCTTTGTGGGCAACTTCAAAGTCAACGTCAATCAACGCTCCCGCTATGTGAAGACGAACTGCACCGGTTGCGGCGACTGCGCCAAGGTCTGTCCGGTGGAGTCCCCCAATGAATGGGATGTGGGGACAAAGATGCGCAAGGCCATTTACATCTCCTTCCCCCAGGCGGTGCCGGTGCGCTATGCCATCGAGAAATACGACCGGGGTCCCTGCGTCCAGGCCTGCCCGGCCGGTATCAACATCCAGGCTTTTGTCGCCCTGATCAAGGAAGGCCGGTATCAGGAATCACTGAAGGTGATTATGGAAACGATGCCGCTGCCCGGCTCTCTGGGCCGCATCTGCCCGGCCCCCTGCGAAATGGCCTGCCGCCGGCAGGACGTTGACACCCCGCTGGCCATCTGCCAGTTGAAAAGGTTTGCCGCTGATCAGGTTGATTTTGACACCTTGCCCCTGCCGGAGATCGAGAAGAAGCCGGAAACCGAGAAGGTGGCCATCATCGGTGCGGGTCCGGCAGGGCTGTCCGCCGCCTACTTCCTGGCCAAGAAAGGGTTCCATCCCACCATTTTCGAAAAGGCCCCCTATGCCGGCGGCATGCTCCGCTCCGGTATTCCGGACTACCGCCTGCCCCCGGCGATCCTGGAACAGGAGATCAACTACATCAAGAGGCTGGGGGTGGATATCCAGTTGAATGTCTCCATCGGCAAGGACCGGCCGGTGGTCGGTCTGTTCCAGGAGGGGTACAAGGCCGTCTATCTGGCCATCGGCGCCCATAACAGCATCAAGATGAACATCCCCAACGAGGATGCCGAAGGCGTCTTGGGCGGCGTCGATTATCTCGGCATGCTCAACCGCAAGGAACCGGTCAAAACCGGCAAGAAGGTGGTGGTGGTGGGCGGTGGCGACTCGGCCATCGACGCCGCCCGGGAGGCCTTGAGGCAGGGCGCCGAGGAAGTGAAAATGCTTTACCGGCGGAGCCGGGAGGAGATGCCGGCCTCAAAGCACGAGATCAAGGCGGCGGAAGAAGAAGGCATCAAGATCGAACTGCTGGTGGCCCCCGTCGAGATCCTGACCGAAAACGGCAGGGTTTCCGGCATCCGGTGCATCAAGATGGAACTGGGTGAGCCGGACGTGTCCGGCCGGAGAAGGCCGGTGGCGGTGGCCGGTTCGGAGTTCGATATCGACTGTGATATGGTGATCGCGGCCATCGGCCAGCGGGTCAACACCAGCTTCCTGGAAGGCTCGGAGGACATCGAATTAACCCGGTGGGGCACGGTGGTGGCCGATCCGGTGACGTACGAAACCACTTATCCGGGCATCTTCGCCGGTGGGGACATGTTCACCGGCCCGTCCATCGCCGTTGACGCCGTAGCTGCCGGCCAGCAGGCGGCCTTCTCCATCGAAAAGTATCTGCTGGGCGAGGACATGACGCTGGACAGGCCCGCCAGACCCAGCGGGAATGGCTGGAAGCCCATTCCCAAAGATGTGGGGACCGCGCCCCGGGCCAAGATGCCCGTCTTGTCGGTGGCGGAGCGCATTCACAACTACAAGGAAGTGGAACTGGGATTCACCGAGGAGCAGGCCCGGGCGGAAGCGGCCCGCTGCGTGGATTGCGGCGGCTGCTGCGAATGCAAGCTCTGCATCGATGCGTGCAAGGCTGGCGCTATCGACCATGAGATGACCGATAAGAAGGAGACCCTTGAGGTCGGTTCCATCATCATTGCCACGGGCTTCGATCCCATGAATCCGGTCAAGATGTCCCAGTACGGCTACGGCAAGTACCGGAACGTCTTTACCAATCTGGAATTCGAGCGTCTTTCCAACGCCACCGGGCCCACGGCCGGCAAACTCCTGAAACGCGATCTTAAAGATCCGCTGAAGTACACCGATCCGCCTAAGAGCGTGGCGATCCTCCATTGCATCGGCAGCCGGGACAAAAACTACCATGAGTACTGCTCCCGCACCTGCTGCATGTACGCCCTCAAGTATGCCCATCTGCTGAAAGACAAATGCGGGCATGACACCGAAGTCTACAACTTCTATATCGACATGCGCTGCTTCGGCAAGGGATATGAGGAATTCTACAAGAAGGTCCAGGCCGAGGGCGTCAAGATGATCCGCGGCAAGGCCGGTTCCATCACCGAAGATGAGAAGGGCATCCTGACCGTGAAGGGTGAAGATACCCTGTCCGGCCGCCTCATCGAGGTCCCGGTGGAGATGGTGATCCTCTGCACCGCCATGGAACCCAGGCCGGATGCCGGCGATGTCATGCGGAAGTTCGGCATCGGCATCGGTCAGGACGGCTTCTTCCAGGAGCAGCACCCGAAACTGGCGCCCGTCTCCACCCCCACAAGCGGCGTCTTCCTGGCCGGGGCGTGTCAGGGGCCCAAGGATATCCCGGACACGGTGGCCCAGGCCAAGGGTGCGGCGGCGGAATGTCTGGCTTTGAGCTCCGCGGGTGAGGTTGAGATCCCGCCCATGATATCGAGTATCGATCCTGACATATGCGTGGGTTGCCAGCTATGCATCGGGCTCTGTCCCTATTCGGCCATTGAATTCAACGAGTATGCCGGCATCAGCGAGGTTAACAGCGCCATCTGTAAGGGATGCGGGAGCTGCTCCGGCGCCTGCCCCAGCGGCGCCCCCAAGGTGAGACACTTCACCGATAAGCAGATCTTTGCTGAAATAGACGGGCTTTTACTTCACTAAGGAGTTGGAGGCGATGAGCGAGTTTGAACCGAAAATTGTGGCATTTTTCTGTAACTGGTGCACCTTCACCGCTGCCGATCTTGCCGGGACGTCACGTCTTTCCTACCCGCCCAACCTCAAGATCATCAGGGTTATGTGCTCTGGCATGGTTGATCCGAAATTCGTCCTCAAGGCCTTCCTGAACGGTGCGGACGGCGTCTTGATCGGCGGCTGCTGGCCGGGTGACTGCCATTACATTAATGGCAATTTGAAAGCGCGGCGCCGGGTGGCGCACCTCACCGAGGTTCTGAAGCAGTTTGGCATCGGCGAAGACCGTTTCTGGCTGCGGTGGATCGCCGCCAGTGAAGGAACCATGCTGCAGGAAGTCGCCCATGAGATGACGGAAAAAATAAAACAGCTCGGACCAAGCCCCCTTCGCAATATTGGTCAGATGGCAGTCTGAAGAGACGGAGAGGACTGAAAATGGCTAAATTCGCAAAATTGTCTTTTAAGAAAGACGAAATGAACAAGGGACTGGCGCCATTTTTCAAGGGCATGCTGAAGAATGGCGCGGTTGATGCCGTCCTGGTGCCCATGGCTCAGGCGAAGAAGGGGGTCCGGCTGACACTTGTAACCTCTCCCGACCATGCCGAGAAGGTGGATCCGTTTGCTCCCGTGGCGGCTGTCAGCGGCGCCAAAATCGCCTCCTCGCTGACCGCGCACCCCTCCGGCCGCAAGATCGCCATGGTCCTGCGCCCCTGCGAGATTCGCGCCGTGGTGGAGCTCGCCAAATTGAAACAGGTGGACCTGCAGGACGTCCTGATGATCGGCATGGACTGTTACGGCCGGTATGAAAATACCGACTTCGCCAAGTTCCAGGAGCAGGGCGGCACTTCCGAGTCTTTCCTGGCCAGCGCCCAGGCCGGCAAGACCGCCACGCCGGAGTGCGATATCATCGGCGCCTGCCAGATCTGTGAATTTCCGGTCGCCGACACAGTCGATATGAGATTGTGCGCCATCGGCGCCGAAGATGGCGCGGTCTACGTTGAAGCCCTGAACGAAAAAGGCGAGCAGGCCCTGGAAAAATCAGGCCTGAAGGCATCCGCCGCGCCCGCCGGCCGGGACGAGGCGGTGAAAAAGCTGGTGGCGGCCCGCACCGAGGCCCGGGATAAAAAATTCGCCGAGTACCGGTCTGAGGTCAGCAGCTTCGAGGCCCTGGCAGACAAGCTGTCAGCCTGCATCAACTGCTACAATTGCCGGGTGGCCTGCCCGGTCTGCTATTGCAAGGAATGCGTTTTCGTGACGGACACCTTCCGCCACACGGGCGAGCAGTTCATGATGTGGGCCGATCAAAACGGCATGCTGAAGATGCCCAGCGACACCCTGTTCTACCATCTGGTCCGCATGACCCATATGAGCCTTTTCTGCGTCGGCTGCGGCCAGTGTACGAGCGCCTGCCCCAATGATATCGACCTGATGCCTCTGTTCAGGACATGCGCCGATAAGACTCAGGCCCGGTTCAACTATCAGGCGGGAAGATCGGTCGATGAAGAGCAACCGATGGCGGTGTTCAAATCGGATGAGCTGGTTGAAGTGACCGGTCAGGTCAAATAGGAGCGGTATGATGGCTGAAAAGAAGCCGACAGGCGCCGTCCTGGTGGCCGGCGCCGGCATTGCTGGGGTCAAGGCGGCCATAGAATTAGCTGAATCAGGCTATAAGGTTATCCTGACCGATGATTCCCCCCAGATGGGCGGTATCCTGGCCAAACTTGATTACCAATTCCCCACAGACCATTGCGGCATTTGCAGAATGCTGCCCCTGGTGGGCCGGGAGTACGCCTCGCAATACTGCATGCGCAAAGGCCTGTTTCACGAAAACATCGAGATCCTGCCGTTTACGGAGATCACCTCGGTCACAGGCGATGCGGGGAATTACAAGGTCAACCTGCTGAAGAAGGCCCGTTACGTTGACCCGGCCATCTGCAACGAGATGGGGGCATGCATCGACGTGTGCCCGGTGGAGGTCGAGGACGAGTTCAACCTGGGGCTGACCAAGCGGAAGGCCATCTATCAGCCCATTCCGCATAACACCCCCAAGATGCTGCTCATCGACAAACAGGCCTGCACCCGCTGCGGCGAGTGCCTCAAGGTCTGCACCACCAATGCCATAAACTTGGACGCGGAAGACGAAGAGGACACCCGGGAGGTCCACGCCATTATCCTGGCCTCCGGCGTGAAGCTTTATAATACGCAGGAGTTCGAGGACGCCAAGTCGTATGCGGTGTCGCCGGATGTGGTCACCTCTCTCGCGTTTGAGCGCATGTTGAGCGGTTCCGGCACTTTTCAGGGAGGCGTCATCAAACGGCCGTCCGACGGCCGGCCTGTGAAAAACATTGCCTGGATCCAGTGCATGGGGTCCCGGAACCGGCGCCAGGGCAGAGATTACTGTTCCTCCATCTGCTGCATGTTCGCGCTGAAAGAGGCTGTCCTGGCCAAGGAAAAGGGCGGCCCCGACGTGGACACCACCATTTTCTACATGGACCTGCGCACCTTTGGCAAAGGCTTCCAGCAATACCGGGACAAAGCCGTCGAGGAGCACGACATTCATCTCATCCGCTGCCGGGTGCAGGGGGTGACGGTTAAGCCGGACGGCACTCTGCAGATTCGTTATCTCGATCCCGAGACCAACGAATTCTTCGTGAAGGATTACGATCTGGTGGTGATGTCCACGGGCCAGGTTCCCTTCGAGACCCATAAGAAATGGGCCGACCTGCTGAATCTGCCGCTGGATTCCCGTGGTCTTTTGGCCACCGATACGGCCAATAAGGTCAAGATCGCCGGCAAACCCGGTATGTTCATCTGCGGCTCCCTGATGGGGCTCACGGATATCAGCGAGGCCATGACCAGCGGCATCGCCGCGGCGGGTGAGGCCACCAAATTTTTGACCGCCCAGGGCGCGGACAAGACGCCGGAGGAGGAAATTGCCGAGCCGGTCAGCCACCGGCGGGAACTGCCCCTGGTGGCGGTGGCCCTGTGCAAGTGCGGTGAGAAGCCCGGCGCAGACGGCCTCGATTATGAGCTTTTCCGCGCTGAATTGCAGCGCCACCCGGGAGTGGGCGCGGTCCAGGTCATCGATTCCCTGTGCCAGGCGGAGGGAGACGCCGCGCTGGCGGACATGCTGGGCAAGACGCCCTGCAACCGCCTGCTGATCGGGGCCTGCCAGCCATATATGTACCGGCGCAAGCTCAAAAATGAGGCGCGCAAGGCTGGCTTCAACTCCGCTTTGGTGGATATCTTCGATCTGTTCGGGGTCGCCCGGAGAGGCATGGTGGAGCCCTCGGCCGGCGACTGGACCATGCGGGCCGCAGGGGAAGTCAAGTCTGATATCGAAAGGCTCAAATATAAGACTGACTTGCAGGTGAGCACCCTGCCCATCAACCAGACCGCGCTGGTGATCGGCGGCGGCATTGCCGGGATGCACGCGGCCCTGTCCCTGGCCGACCGGGGCGTGCCGGTGCATCTGGTGGAAAAGGCGGAGCACCTGGGCGGCTATCTCGGCACCACGGTGGAGCGTACGGTGGACGGGCTGACTCCTGTGGCCATGGCCACGGAGATGAAGCTGAGGGTCCTGGAACACAAGAACATTACGGTCCATCTCAATTGCGAAGTGGTGCAAACCGTGGGCACTCTGGGTTCCTTTGAATCCAAGCTGCGCTGTCAGGATAGCGAAGAAGCCGCCTATCTGCATCACGGGGTGGCGATCATCGCCACGGGCGCGCATGAGGGCGCCACCACCGAATACGGCTACGGGACCACGGAGTCCGTGCTGACCCAGGCGGAATTGCGGCAAGGGCTCACCAGCGGCGACATCGATGCCGGTGAACTGGAAAATGTCGTCATGATCCAGTGCGTGGGTTCGCGGCAGAAGGACGGGCGCCCCTACTGCAGCCGCATCTGCTGCATGGGCGCGATTGCCAATGCCCTGAAGATCAAGGAGAAAAACCCCGAGGCCCGGGTCTTCATCCTCTACCGCGACATCATGACCTACGGCTTCTACGAGCAGTATTATTCCCAGGCCAGGTCAGCGGGCATCATCTTCATGAATTACAACCTGGATGACAAGCCCCAGGTGGAGATGGGGGAGGACGGCAAACCGGTGGTCAAATTCACGGACCCGGTCCTGGCGGAAGAGATGGAACTGCCTGCGGATCTGGTGGTGCTGGCCACCGGCGTGGACCCGGAAGAGTCAAACCAGAGGCTGGCCGAGGCCTTCAGGGTTGCCCTGACCGACGACGGTTTCCTGGCGGAAGCGGATTCAAAGTGGCGGCCCATTGAATTCCAGCAGGTCGGGCTTTATCTTGCTGGTACGGCCCATTCGCCCATGCCGCTCCGCAGCGTGATCATGCAGGCCGAAGCCGCGGCCCAGAAGGCCTATACCTATCTGTCCGGCCGCGAGGTGCATACCGCGGCGGTCACCTCCACGGTAAAAGACTTTCTGTGCATCCGCTGCCAGAGATGTGTGAATATCTGTCCGTATGGGGCGAGATCGTATAACGAGGCGGATAAATGCATCGATATCGATGCGGCCGCCTGTCAGGCCTGCGGCATGTGCGCGGTGGAGTGCCAGAACAATGCGGCTGAGGTGAGAGGCTGGAATGACAAACAGTTGATGGCTGCCATCGATGCCAAGCTCATGGACAGTCTCCTCTCCTCGACAATGCCTTAAAAGGTGGGAACTATGGATTTACAAGAAGGATCAAGCAAAGATCTTTGGCAGGATATTTATAATACAGGCAATCTCCATTACTGCTTCAATTGCAGCACCTGCGTCTCGGGATGTCCGGCCTCTCACGGGGATCCGCCCCTGATGGTCAGGAATCTGGCCCGGAAAGTGATCCTGGGGCTGGAGGAGGATCTCCTCATGGATGACACGCCCTGGGCCTGCGTCTCCTGTTCGAGGTGCGAGGAGATGTGTCCCATGAATGTCATGCCCTTCGAGATGATTCTCTCCATCCGGCAATGGCAGTGCCGCAATGATGAGACCCTGATCCCGTCGGCCATCGTCGAAATCTACAAGCGGGGCTATACCCAGGCTGCCGGTGCGAACCAGGAATTACGCGACTCGCTGGGATTGCCCCCGTTGCCCATTATCACCAACAATCCGGAACAACTGGAATTGTTTCAAGAAATGCTCATGAAGACCCAGCTAGTCAGCGAGAACGACTATATGTTCAAGGGGTAACGCCAGAAATTTATTCCAGTTGGATCGGGCCGCTTGTATCACAACCATAGGTCCATTGTAATAATGATCGGTCGTTGCCTGGCTGCGAGCGGTCAGTTCATCCACATGAGGAAAAAGTGATGCAATTATGTTTTTTCCCGGGCTGTAATACACCTGCCATCCGGCCGGATGTGGAGCGGGCCATACGGGCCTCGATGCCGGTGCTGGGCATTGACATCTTGGATGCCGAAAACTATGTCTGCTGTCCGGCCTTCGGTTCTTTCCCGTCTGCCGATGAGGAGGCCTGGATGGCCACCAGCGGCTGGAATCTCTCCATTGCCGAACAAAAGGGGTGCGACTTCGTTGTCCAGTGCGGTTCATGCTACAGTTCCCTGCGCATGGGGCGGGAGCATATGGTGCATGATGCCAAAAAGCTGGCGCACGTCAACGAACTGCTCGAGCCCAGCGGACGGCAGGTCACGGGAAAATCCAAGGTCCGCCATGTCTCGGAGGTGCTCCTGCGGGAAGTGGGCCCGGAGAAGATTGCCTCTCTGATCAAAAAGAGCCTGAAGGGACTCCATGGGATCGTCCAGTATCCCTGCCATACCCTGTTCCCCAGCGAGGTCGTGGGGTTTGAAGAATCCGCCCGGGCGCCCAAGGGGTTGCGGCTTTTGACGGAGGCGCTGGGAGCCACGGTGGACAGCTACAGTCGTGAATTGCAATGCTGTGGCGGGGCTGGCGGCTTCATGAAAAGCACGCCGGAGCAGGCCATCGAATTTGCCAAAGCAAAATTCGACGCCATCCTCGAGGAAACCAAGGCCGATTTCATCGCCGTCTCCTGCATCACCTGCCTGATGCATATGGAGAGGGTGCAGAATATCTTCAATGAAAAGCTGGGCGAAGAGCGCTACAAAATCCCGGTTTTCGATTACAACCAGTTGCTTGCCCTCTGCCTGGGCTTTGACCCGAAACAGGTGGCCTCGATCAGCAACGTTCCCCGGGACTCCGTCATCAGCCGCCTGACGCCGGTCGAGCCGCAGGCCTGAAGTAACCCGGACACGAGGGGGATTCTTTCAGGCACTTCGCCTGAGACGTGGCAGAGACCGCGGGAATCGTCGCGGTGAAACTTGCCGGGCGCAGCTGGGGACCGGCCAAACGCGGGCCGGGATGCCGCCATTCAGATGACGGCATCCCGGCCCGTATTATTTTCGGCCCCATGGGGCCTGAAACCACCGGGGCCCGGCAAGATTGCCTGCCCAAACCCCGGCACGGGACTTTTTCAGTGAGCCAGGCCGTACCGCTTGATCTTGTAATAGAGGGTGGTGCGGTTGATCTGCAGCACCTTGGCCGCACTGGAAATGTTCCCTCCTTCCACCGCCAGCACCCTGGCGATATGCCGGCGCTCCATCTCTTCCAGAGACAACTTTTCCGTCTCAGCCGTGGCCCCCTCGGGAATGACCAGGGGCAAATCGCTGAGCCGGATTTGCCGGCTTTTCCCCACCACCACAGCCCGTTCAATGGCATTTTCCAGTTCACGGACGTTCCCGGGCCAGGGATATCGCCGCATGGCCTCCATGGCTTCCGGTTGAATCGAGTCGATCTTCTTGTTCGTCTCCATGGCATAGCGCCACAAAAAATGCTTGGCCAGCAGGGGGATATCCTCCGGCCGTTCCCGCAAGGGCGGCACCTGGAGGTGAATGACATTCAGCCGGTAAAACAGGTCGGCCCGGAAGGTCTTCCTGTGGATCGCTTCCTGGAGGTCCTGGTTGGTGGCGGCGATGACCCGGAAATCGCTGCGCAGGATGGCGGTGCCGCCCACGCGGCTGAATTCCCGGGTCTCCAGCACGCGCAGCAGGTCAATCTGCATCTTCATGGGAATATCGCCCACTTCGTCCAGGAAGAGGGTGCCGGCATTGGCCATTTCCAGGCGGCCCTTCCTGGTATATTTGGCGTCAGTGAAGGCGCCTTTCTCGTGGCCGAAGAGTTCGCTCTCCAGGAGCTGCCTGGTGAAGGCCCCGCAGTTGATGGCCACAAAGGGGCCGTACCGCCGCGGACTCTGGGCATGGATCCCCCGGGCCACCAATTCCTTGCCCGTGCCCGTTTCGCCGGTAATCAGGACGGTGGCGTCACTTTGCGCCACGTCGACAATGGTCTCAAACAGCTTGACCATGGCCGGGGACTGGCCCAGCAGGTTCTCAAACCGCGTGATGGTGGCGACACGCTCCTTCAGGATCAGGTTTTCCATGACCAGGGTCTGCATCTGCACCAGTTTCTCGACGGTGAGGCTCAATTCCTCCAGGTCAAAGGGCTTGATCAGATAATCAGAGGCGCCTCGTTTCATGGCCTCCACCGCGTCCCGGATGGCGGCGTGGGCGGTCATCATGACCACGGCGATATCGGCGTCGGATTCCTTGATCTTTTTCAGCAGGGTCAAACCGTCCATTTCCGGCATCTTGACATCGATGAGCATGATGTCGAAGCGCGTCTCCGCGTTTTTGGTCAAGGCCTCCGGACCGCCGGCTGCGGTCTCCACCTGATAGCCGTCCTGTTGCAGCCACCCTTTCAGGGATTCGCGGATGCTCAGTTCGTCGTCCACTACCAGAATCCTGATTTTGTCGCGCGGCAGCACTTATTCCTCCGCTTTAACGGCGGGCAGCTTGACGGTAAAGACCGTCCCCTGCCCCACGGTGCTATCCACTTTGATGGAGCCTTTATGGTCGCGGATGATGCCGTACACCACAGAAAGCCCCAGGCCGACGCCGGAGCCGGTTTTTTTGGTGGTGTAGAAAGGTTCGAAAATCTTCGCCAGACATTCTTGGGAAATGCCCACCCCGGTGTCGGCAATCTGGATCACCACATTCTGGCGCCGTCCGTTTCTGGTGCTCAAAGTCAAGGCGCCGCCGCCGGGCATGGCGTCCAGGGCGTTCAGCAGGAGGTTGAGGAACGCCTGTTTCAACTGGCTCTGATCCCCCATGACCGGCAGCAGGTCCGCGGCCAGCCGGCAATCCACCTTGATATCCTGGAGGCGCATCTGGCACTCGGTCAGGGAGATGGTTTCGGTCAGAAGGGCATTCAGATTTACCGGCCGGAATTCCGGCGCAGTCTTCCGGGAAAAGGCCAGGAGGTTCGATACCGTTTTGCTGACCCGGGACGTTTCGCCATACACCAGGTCGAGGTAGGTGGACAATTGACCCAGCTCTTCTTCGCCGCGGCCCGGTTTGCCCAACAGGCGCTGCATCAATTTGACCAGGTTGATGATGCCGGTCAGCGGGTTGTTGATTTCATGCACCAGGCTGGCGGATAACTTTCCCAGGGAGGCCATCTTGTCGTCATGCAGCACCTGGGTGCGGGCGGCGATTTCCTGGGTGATGTCCCGTGATAACACAATAACCCGCTGCACCCGCCCGGCCTCGTCAAGCAGCGGGTGGCTGACCACGTTGATGTAGTGTTCACGGCTGTCTTTGCCGAAATGCACATGGGTGGTGGAGGTTCCCTTGCCGGTGGCCACGGTGTCCCGTAAAGGACAGGGCTGGTCGGGGATGGAGCAGGGTGTTTCCAGGTGATGGGAAACTTCATGGCAATGTTTGCCCACCACTTCATGCTTTTTCAGACCGAACATTTTCAGAAATGACCGGTTGACTTCCACAATGCGGTAATCGAGGTCGATGACCAGCAGGTGATCCTCGATGCCGTTGATGATGGTCTCCAGGAAAACCTTGCTCTCAGTGGTCTGTCTGAGCAGGCGCCGGGTTTTTTCTTCGGAAGTCTGCAGAGCCTCTTCCAATTGCAGGCGAGGGGTGACGTCTTTGATGACCTCGATAAAGCAATTTTTCAGCCCTTCCGGCGGGCCCAGGGGCGAGATGGTTATTTCATCATATCTGAGGCCGCCGTCCGGCCCCGCATATTGCTGGATAACCTGGCAAGGCTGGCCCGCTTGCAGCACGTGGCGCAGGGGACAGGGCAACCCGTGGCGGTCGCAGGGTTCAGGGAAATTATGGAAGACTTGATGGCAATGCCGGCCGATGACTTCTGCCGCAGTTTTTGAGAACCGGTTTAAAAAGGTGAGGTTGGCCTCTTTGACCTCGTACCCGGGGGTCACAACCAGCACCGCGTCGGGCAGATGATCAAAAATCATCTGGAAGTGGGAGCGCTGGCCGGCAAGTTTGATTTCGCTCTCCACTTTGCTGCGCAGGTAATCTTCTTCGTGGCGCAGCAACTCCCAAAACAGGCGGGCCTTGTTGTGGTCGATAATCTGGGTATGGGGATCCTTTTGCTGGATAACCTGTTTCCCCACCTGGGGATCGCCGGTGAGCTCCAGGATCAGATCCGGTTTTTCCGCCAGCAGCAATGCATGATCCGGGAACGTGGGAATATTCAAACTCTGGGCCAGGATAATTCCCGGGGCCCGGGTATCGGGATCAGCCACGCCGATGATGTCGAGGCGCCGTTTGTAACGGTGGTCTCCGGTCAGGTGCAGGAGAACTTCGTGCGCGGCCCTGCCGCCCCCCACGATGCCCAGGCGGAAGAGGGCGACATCCGGGCAGGAGAGCTCCAGGGAAATAAGGTCCCAGAAGTTTTCCCAGGCATGGGGCCGGTCCACATTCAGGATGATGAGCCCCCCGGCGCGCCGTTCCTGCAACTGGCGCGACACCTCCGGACTGCCGGTGGCGTTGACGATGATGTCCAGGTCCGGAAGTTGCAGCAGATCGGCGAAGTTGGCGGTGACGAAGAGATGGTGGCGGCAGGCGTACAAGATGCCGGGAGCTTCCGGATTGAGGTCCGCCACGCCTATGACGCGGAGGGCTTGATCTTCCTTCCGGGGCGGCGCCAGGGCCTCCAGAATGGCCATGCCCTGACGGCCGGCGCCCACAATGGCGAGATTATATCTGGAATGATGCGGACTCATGCGAAACTCCGGCAAGACGCCGGACCGGAAGCCAGGTTATGGGTAAAACCCTTTTAAAAACTGTCCTGCGAAGCGGGCGCTCCGGCCTGAAGAGATGCAAAAGATTTGCCCACCTATGGATAAGATATCATTTTTCCACACCGTTTAACATAACTCACAAAAATGCGGGATATGTCAAACAAATTCGGGATAGCCCGGACGGTCGCCTTCCTTCCGGACTGCCAGGGGCCCTATCCTGGGATTTTTTCCACGCCGGGCTTTGAGCCGGCGGGGGAGGCGCGTGGCAAAATGGGAAGAAGTCTTGGAGAAAGTCAAATTTTTCCCGGGCTTGGCCACACCAGACCTGGGTGGGCCGGCCTCTCTGCGGCTGGCAAACCTCAGACCCCAGAATGAGAAAGCCCTGCCCTTTGACAACTTGAGACCCTCCCGGGAATTATCCCGGTTCGGGAAAATTTGGTAAAATACCCTTAAAGCAACCGGGAGAGTTGCCCGGATGACCTCGCCCCTTTGCTCAGGAAGCATCATGTGATGCGCATTTTGGTCGTGGAAGACGAGAAGAAGGTGGCCGCTTTTATCAAAAAGGGCCTGGAGGAAGAGGGCTATGCCCTGGATGTGGCCCATGACGGCCGCGAAGGTCTGTTGATGGCCCTGGATGGGGTCCATGACCTGGTCATTCTGGACATCAATCTTCCGACCATGGACGGATTGGCGTTCCTGAAAGAGTTCCGCCGGCAGAGACATGCCGCCCCGGTGCTGTTGCTCACCGTAAGGGCCGCCATTGAGGACAAGGTCATTGGCCTGGATACCGGGGCCGACGACTACCTGACCAAACCCTTTGCTTTTGAGGAACTCCTGGCCCGGGTCCGGGCGCTGCTCAGGCGCCGGGCCGGGAGCGCGGCGCCCCTCCTGCAGGTGGCGGACCTCACCCTGGACCCGGCGCGGCGGCAGGTCTTACGGGGAACCGCCCGGATCGAACTCTCCACCAAGGAGTTCGCCCTCCTGGAATACTTTATGCGCCATCCGGGCCGGGTGCTCACCAGGACCATGATCGCCGACCACGTGTGGGATTACGATTTCGATCCAGGGAGCAATATCATCGACGTTTACGTTAATTACTTGCGGAAAAAGATCGACGCCGGCCGGGACCGGCAACTGCTCCGGACGATACGCGGCGTCGGTTATGTGCTGCAGGGGGACTAGGGCATGGGGATCAGGTCCATCGGCGCCCGGCTGACCTTCTGGTATGCCGCCATTCTCAGCCTGACCCTGCTGTGCCTGGGGGGCGCGGCTTACGGCCTTCTGGTTTACAGTCTCACCCATGACATCGACGCGGCCTTGGACGGCGTGGCCAAAGTGTCGGCGGACCAGGCCTGGGCCTCGGGCAGCTCCTGGCCCCGGGATGTTGATGAGCTCTTCCGCCGCCACTTCGGTTTCTCGCCGTTGGATCGCTCCCTGGAGTTGTTTGATCTCCAGGGCCGGCGCGATCTGAACCGCACCGGCTCCCAGGCAGGCTCCCTGCCCTTGAGCCCCCAGGCCTTGCAGGCCGCCGTGCAGGGGGGCTCCACCTTTGAAACCATTCCCACCAGCGGCCCCTATCCCTTCCGGGTCCTGACCATGCCGGTCATCAAGGCGGGACGGGTCACCCATCTGGTGCAGGTGGGGATCTCCCTGGAAAATGCCTACACCACCCGGCGGCGCTTTCTTTTAATTATGGCTGCGGTTTTGCCTCTGGGGTTGCTGCTGGCCAGCGCGGGGGGCTGGGTTCTGGCCCGGCGGGCCTTAAGGCCGGTGGCCCAGATGACCCAGGCGGCCCACCGCATCAGCGGCGAGAATCTGGCTGGCCGCCTCCAGCAGACAGGCACCGGTGATGAACTGGACCGCCTGGCCCAGACCTTAAACGACATGCTGGGCCGTCTGGACGACGCCTTCCGCCAGACCCGCCAGTTCAGCGCAGATGCGGCCCATGAACTGCAAACGCCCCTGACCATCCTGAAAGGGGAGATGGAGGTGGCGCTGCGCTCCCCTCGCAGCCCGGAGGAGTACCGCCGGGTGCTCTCCAGCGGTCTGGAGGAAATTGACCGGATCAGCGGCCTGGTGGAGGGCCTCCTGCTCTTGGCCCGGGCGGACAGCGGCGGCTTGCGGCTGGACCGGCAGCCACTGGCATTGCCGGAACTGTTAGCCGAAGTCCGGGAAAAGTTGCGGGGGTTGGCGGATAGTCATGGCGTCGGCCTCGATTGCGGTCCCAGCGAGCCCGTGGTGATCACCGGGGACCGGCAGCATCTGCGCAGGCTCCTGATCAACCTCATCGACAACGCCATCAAGTACACCCCAGGGGGCGGCCGGGTCACCCTGGCGGTGCGCCAGGACGGCAATGTGGCCCGGCTGGAGGTTGCCGATACCGGCAGGGGCTTGAGCAAAGAGGACCAGAACCAGATCTTCGACCGTTTCTACCGGGCGGTCCAGGCCAGGTCCCAGGAAGGGGGTGGCGCGGGTCTGGGGCTGAGCATCGCCCAATCCATCGCCCAGGCCCATGGAGGCAGGATCGAGGTGGCCAGCACCCCGGGCCAGGGCAGCACCTTCACCGTCGTCCTGCCGGTAAATGGCCACTCCTTGCCCTTGCCGGCTCAAGCCAGGGAAGGGACCTGAGGTTCCCTCCCTCCCTTCTTCTCCCCGACACCCCTTCCCCACCCCGCCCAAGGGACAGGCGGGACCGGGCCCTCAGGACCCGGTCTGCCGACGGTAATCCTTCTCGGTAAACAAGGCAATATCCATTCCATGAGAACATTTTCATCCTCCTTTAATGTTCCTTTAATCTTCGTTGGTTATTTGGTTACTACTAACCAGTTCCCGAGTCAGGCGGGGCAACGGTGAACAGCCCCGTAGACCCGGAAGAAGGAGGAGAAGCATGTTCGGATACAAGCGGAAGGATCTGGTGGACGCCAGGTTTTGCAAGGTCCAGACCCTGGCGGCCATTCCCCTGGCCTGCCTGGCCCTGGGCCTGGTGGTCTGGTGGGGCGTTAACGGGACGACTCCCTCGGCGGCCCAACCCGTGACTGCCCCGCCGCCGGCAGCCGCAGCGGCGCCCGAGCCCGGCTCATATGCCCAACTCGCCGAAAGGCTGAGCCCCAGTGTGGTCAACATCAGGGTGGTGAAAATCGACCGGGTGGCGTTTGACGGCCCGGAGATGCAGCTGCCCGAAGGAGATATGGGAGAACTCTTCAAACGGTTCTTCCGGGGAATGCCCCAGACCCCGGAAGGCCGCCGCATTCAGGGGGCGGGATCCGGCGTGGTCATCAGCCGGGACGGCTTTGTGCTCACCAACAATCATGTGGTGGAAGGGGCCAAGGAGGTGACCGTCACCTTCGCCAATCAGAAGGAATATAAAGCCAGGATCGTGGGCCGGGATCCCAAGACCGATCTGGCGGTTTTGCAACTGGAGGCCAAAGAGACCTTTCCCGCCGTCACCCTGGGGGATTCGGATCATTTGAAGGTGGGCGACCGGGTGCTGGCCATCGGCAATCCCTTCGGTCTAAACCATACGGTGACCTCGGGTATCGTCAGCGCCAAGGGCCGGGTCATAGGGGCCGGGCCTTACGATGATTTCATCCAGACCGACGCCTCCATCAACCCCGGCAATTCCGGCGGTCCCCTCATCAACATGCAGGGCGAGGTGGTGGGCATCAACACCGCCATCATGCCCAACGGCCAGGGCATCGGCTTTGCCATCCCGGTGAACACGGCCAAGCCCCTGGTGCCCCAACTGATTGCCAAGGGCGAAGTGACCCGGGGGTACCTGGGCGTCAACATTCAATCCATTACGCCGAGTCTCGCCAAGGCCCTGAAACTCCAGAGTCAGAAGGGCGCGTTGGTGGCTGATGTCTCCCCCGGCGGTCCCGCCGAGACGGGCGGCATCAAGCGGGGCGACGTCATTATCGGCTTCAACGGCAAAACCGTGGACGACAGCCATCACCTGCCTGCCCTGGTGGCCGCCGCACCCGTCGGCCGGGAAGCCGCAGTGACCATCCTGCGCCAGGGGCAGGAAAAGAAGCTGACGGTGCAAGTGGGGGAGCTCCCCGGCGAGAAGACCGGGTCCGGCAAATCGGCCCGGCCGGCCACCGGCAAGTGGGGCCTGCAATTGGGAGATGTAACTCCGCAAACGGCCCAGCGGTATCATCTCCAGGATGACAAAGGTGTGGTGGTGGTCAGGGTGGAGCCGGGCAGTCAGGCCGCCGCAGCCGGCCTCCGGTCCGGAGACCTCATTTTGGAGGTAAACCGGCAGCCGGTGGGCTCAGTGCAGGAGGTGCTGGAAAATATGGACCGCTCGCAGCCTAAGGACCAACTCTTGCTCCTGGTGCAAAGACAGAGCGGCAAGTTCTACGTCCCCCTGGAACAGCAAGGTTAATCCCGCCTTACGGGACGGCCGGCCTGGGCGCTGGCCGTCCCCGCCTCCGCCTGGCATCTCCGGTTTGGTGAAGAAGGGAAACCGGAGCCGCCAGCCAGGACATCCGCAGTTCTTCCAGTCCCTTTGATGCCTTTGGCAATCTTCTGGCCAAGTTGGGCCGGCGCCCGGCTTCTTGCGGCCACCAGAGCATCCCGCGCTGGGTCAGACCCCGGCCCCGGGGATGATGCGGTCCCGACTCTGGTGGTCGTACCTTTGTTCTCGTTTGGGGACTATTCTACGTGAGAAAATTCGGCTTTTTTCCGTTTAGGGGTCCATGCTATATTCTTCCTGCCCGCCCGCAGAATAAGGTTCTGCCGGAGACCAAGGGGAGCGCCGGAACGAGCATCGGGAATATCCTGTGAAGCATGGATATGAAAGGCGGGAAAAGTGGCTTTTATCACTCAGAACGGCTCAGAACGGCCCAAAGAAGAAGGCAGGGCCATGAGAGGGGCCAAACCGGTTATGAGGAAGGAAAAGCGCTTATGAGACGACCGATTCAGACTGCGAGCCTCCTGATACTGGCGGTGATGTTCAACCTCACGACGGCCTTGGCGGGCCCCACCCTGGATCTGGTGCGGGCCAACGGCTCCGTGCGCTTCGGCGTCAGCGAGGGCTTGCCCGGTTTTTCCTGGCAGGACGGCTCCGGACTCTGGCAGGGCTTTGACATCGACTTCGGCCGGGCCGTGGCCGCCGCGGTCTTGGGGCAGCCCGACAAGGCGTCCTTTGTGCCGGTGACCACCGCCAACCGTTTTCCGGTCTTGCTTTCCGGGAAAATCGAGGTGCTCGCCCGGACAACCACCTACACCTTCGAGCGGGAGGCCGCCATCGGGGTGCAGTTTGCCGGAATCATCTACTACGACGGGCAAGCCTTCATGGTCCCCAAACGCAGCGGCATGCGCGGGCTTGCCGAGTTGAACGGCTCAGCCATTTGCCTGGGGAAGAGAACGACCCATGAGGGCCACCTGGCCGATTACTTTGCGCAGCGGGGGTGGACCTACAAAGCTGTCGTCTTCGATTCCCTGGTGGAAATGAAGTCTGCCTTTTTTGAGGGCCAATGCCAGGCCCTTTCTTCAGACCGGTCCCACTTGGCGGCCGTACGGCAGATTGCCCCGGGCGGCCCCGAAGCCTATGACATCTTGCCTGAAATCATATCCAAAGAACCCCTGGGACTGGCGGTGCGGCGGGGTGACGAGGAGTGGCTCAGCATCGTCAGGTGGGTGCTTTACGCCCTTATCGAAGCGGAGGAGCGCGGGGTGACGCAGGCCAACGTGAAAACCCTGCAAGCCAATGTCACCGACCTTGGGCTCCGCCGCTTTCTCGCGTCCGACGGCCTGCCGGAAAAGGCTTTGCGCCTCCAGCCCGGCTGGGTGGTTCGGGTCATCGCCGCGGTGGGCAACTACGGCGAGATCTATGAGCGCAATCTGGGCAGTCACAGCAAATTGAAGTTAGAGCGCGGGTTGAATCGTCTGTGGAACCAAGGGGGTTTGTTGTATGCGCCTCCTTTTCATTAGCGTTGAGAACCGGATAGATCGGTGCGTGCCGTTCAAAGACAAATCGATGGGTTTCCCCCCACCAACTCAAAAGGTCTAGTCCATGCTG
This sequence comes from uncultured Desulfobacterales bacterium, assembly GCA_964522695.1. GTDB lineage: Bacteria > Desulfobacterota > Desulfobaccia > Desulfobaccales > 0-14-0-80-60-11 > VGSQ01. Next base: position 3,049 of record CAZFWX010000005.1, on the reverse strand, counting down.
AGTGAAAGTGTACAGTCTATTGTCATCGTGGTTGTTTTCATCGGGGTTATCGCCGCCATTGCCTTTGACGTTATTGACATGCTGATCGCCGCGCTGTTGGGCATCAGTCTGTTGATCGTGGTCGGCATCTTCAACCAGCAGGACATCCTCAATGTCACCCGCAGTGCCGGTGGGCCGCTGGCATTGTTGTTCGGCGGCATGGTGGTGGCGCGCGTCCTGGCTCCCACCGGTCTGTTCGAGTACGTGGGCTCCCGGTATCTGCTGGCCACCCGGGGCAGCGGCAAACGGTTCCTCCTGAGCCTGTTTCTCCTGGTGGGGCCGCTCTGCGCGGTGCTGCCCAATGCCACGACGGTGATCCTCCTGGCCCCCATCATCATCCGGGTAGCCGAGGCGCTGGAAGTGGACTTTGTGGGTCCCATGATTGTGACCTCCATTATCAGCAATTCGGCGGGCCTGCTCACCCTGGTGGGCGACCCGGCGACCTTTCTGGTGGGCAGCAGTATCGGCATGTCGTTCAATCAGTATCTCCAGAGGGTCAGTTTGGGCGGCCTGCTTTCGGTTCTGGTCCTGATGCCTCTCCTGCCGTGGCTCATGAAAGACCTGTGGCGGGTCAGACGCACCCTGCCGGCGGACATCAAGCCCGAGCCCCTGAATCGGCCGTATCTGGCCTTGTTCGCGCTGTTGATCCTGATGCTCATGGTGATCCTGTTTGTGGCCGGCGAACTGTTGCCGGCGCGGATCGTACCCCCGGCCGTGGCCATTATCGCCGCGTCCCTGGCCCTGCTCCTCGTCTATCGAGCCCATATCGAACCGGTGACCAAGGTGTTGCAGGACGTGGATTGGCGAACCATCCTGTTTCTTATCTGCCTCTTCTGTCTGGTGGAGGCCTTCACCAAGACCGGCATCCTCCAGGGGATGTCGGCGTATCTCTATAAATGGTTCGGCGCCGACCTGATCCTGGTAAGCCTGGTCATCCTGCTGGGGGTGGGTTTCTCTTCAAGCCTGCTGGCCAATATTCCCGTGGTGGCCGTTATGCTGCTCATGGTCAAGGGCTATCTGGTGACCGCCCAACTGGTCCCCGAAACCGCGCTGGCGGCCAGCTTTACCAACTGGCCGCCGCAACTGTTGCCGGTGTTCGTGGCCATGATGTTCGCCGGGACCCTGGGAGGGAACGCCACCCTAATCGGCGCTTCGGCCAACGTGGTGGCCGCGGGCATCTGCGCCTCCCACGGCAAGACTATCACCTTTGTTACGTTTATGCGCTACGGCGTGCCCCTGACGATCTGCCAGCTGGTGTTCGCCGGGCTGTATGTGCTGGCCCTGTTCTATCTAGTGGGCTCTTAAGGGCTCATTGCGCCGGCAGCGCGGGGCGGCCGGCCGGCATTCAGGAAAGCCCGGCCCCGCTGGCTGCGTGGGACAGCCTGCTGGAATATCTTTGATATAATCATGCATCTCACGTTTCTCTGCTGACAGGGACATCCATTCATGACCAGGATGCAGCTTAGGCTGAGTCTGGTTTCCTGGGGCAGGCTCCTGTTCTGTCTGGCCGGCCTGGCGCTCGTGCATCCGGCCGCCCTGGCTCAGGAGACACAGGAAATCAAGCAGGTCCTGGTGCTTTATTCCTTCCGCACCATCCTGCCGGCCCAAGCGGAAATCGATCAGGGTCTGCGGGCCGCGCTGAAGTCCGGCAAGGGTTTTGAGGCGGACTTCAACATCGAGTACCTGGATATGGACCGCTTTCAGGAAGCGCCCTATCTGGAAGAACTCTTGCATCTGCTCCGCCGCAAATACTCCCGCCGCCGCCTGGATGTCATCATTCCCGTTTTCGACCCGGCAGTGCAACCTGAATTGCTCCTACTGTTTTTTTCTGAAAAAAGAGGCGCTCTACCCCGGCAGCCGGTTCCGCATGACCGACGAGGTGCTGGAAACCTACATCCGGCAGCTCATCGAGTACCACAACACTCCCCAGGTGACGGTTGCCTGGCAGGGAGGGGAACCCACGTTGATGGGGCTGGACTTCTACCGGCGCGCCCTGGAGTATCAGGGCCGCTACAAAAAGCCGGGCATGGTTTTCGAACCACCACCCATCCCCGGCCCGAGGTGCTGGGCCAATCCGGGCGCTGGCAGTCGGAATACCACGACGTCATGATCGAGCACGATAAGCACGTGGGCGCGCTGCTCGATCTGCTGGATGAGCTGGGCATCGCGGAAAACACCATCGTCTTCTACAGCACCGACAACGGCCCCCGCATGAATTCCTGGCCCGATGCCGCCATGACCCCCTTCCGCAACGAAAAGAACTCCAACTGGGAAGGGGCCTACCGGGTGCCGGCCATGGTGCGCTGGCCCGGCAAAATCAAGCCCGGCAGCGTGAGCAACGAGATAGTCAGCCACATGGACTGGCTGCCCACCTTCCTGGCCGCGGCGGGGGAACCGAAGATCAAGGAGAAGCTCCTGAAAGGATATAAGGCGGGGAAAAAGACCTTGAAGGTCCATCTGGACGGGGACAGCCTCCTGCCTTACCTGACAGGCCAGGAGTCGAAGAGCCCCCGGGTGTCCTTCTTCTATTTTAGTGACGACGGCGACCTGACGGGCCTGCGCTACGACAACTGGAAGTTCGTCTTCATGGAGCAGCGCATGACCGGCACCTGCGCCATTTGGGCGGAGCCTTTTGTGCGTCTCCGCATCCCCAAGTTCTTCAACCTGCGCACCGACCCCTTTGAGCGGGCCGATGTCACCTCCAACACCTACTGGGACTGGATGATTGATCACGCCTTCCTGGCGATTCCGGCCCAGAAGTATGTGGGCGACTTCCTGGCGACCTTTGCGGCCTTCCCGCCGCGCCAGAAAGCCGCGAGCTTCACCATCGACCAGGTTCTGGAACAGTTACTGACGCACATGGGCAAGTAGCTTCTCAGCCAGGCCAAGAGCCTGGTAAGGGGCGAGCCATCCCCATAAGTCCCCGGAACTTTGGGGACTTATGGGGTAATTGCAGGTGGACTGAAGATGCGGGGGGAGGCGGATCGGCCGACGTCCCGCTCCAGGTCGG
>CAZFWX010000004.1:37558-50048 GCA_964522695.1 uncultured Desulfobacterales bacterium | reverse complement strand
CCCCCCCCCCCCCCCCCCCCCCCCCCCCCCCCAAAATCCTTTAATAAGCCGTCCCGGGCCTTCTGCTCCCAGGCCCGGCGGATGACGTCCGCGGTAAAGGGCGGCAGGTTATCCTGAGGCAGGGCCGAAACCGGAAAGAACCGGGCGGCGGTGATGTCCGAGCCGGGGCGCAGTTCCCCGCCTTTATATTCCCCGGCAAAGTCCACCAGCACATAGTGGTAGGCTACGGCTCCGGATTCCTCGGTATAAATCCGGTCCAGGACAGCCGTCACTCCCAAGAGGTCCGCAATAATCCCCGTCTCCTCGGCCAACTCCCTGACGACGGCCTGAGTGAGCGTCTCCCCCACCTCCACCGCGCCGCCGGGCAAACTCCAGGAGCCTTTCTGGGGTTCCCGCCCCCGGCGCACCAGGAGCACCTCTTCGCCCCGGAAGACCACCGCGCCTACACCGGCGATGGGCTGGTCAGGATAATGACGCTTGATGGCTGCACCTCGGGTTTTTGAGGGGAGGACCGGGGGAGCGGCCTCCACCACCTCCCTCTCCCTCAAATTTCTACTCTCAATGATCTCTTCACCCTTATCGCCGCAGCGCCGCCCACGGGGCAGACGTGTTCGCAGTGGCCGCAGCCGATGCAGCGGTCGGGTTGGACCACGGGCAGTTTGACCTTGACGCGCTCACCCTTCAGGTCCACCACCTCCTGGGTGCTGAAGGTGATGGCCTTGGGTGAGACGGGGCAGTGTTCTTCGCACACCAGGCAGTCCACACCCTCGCTGTAGGGGATGCAGCGGCTGCGGTCGAAAGTGGCGGTGCCCAGGGCCATGGCCTGTTTGACGGCCAGCTCCAGCTTGGGGATGGCGCCGGTGGGGCAGACCTGGCCGCACAAGGTGCAGGTGTGGTTGCAGTAGCCCATGCGGGGAATGAGGCGGGGGGTGTAGAACCCCTCCAGGCCGGCCTCCCAGAATACGGGCTGGATGCCGTTGGTGAGGCAGACCTTCATGCACTGGCCGCAACGGATGCAGCGGGACAGGAGCTCCGCCTCATTCTGGGCCCCGGGAGGGCGGATCAGGTGTTCGTCGGGCCGCCGGGCCAGGGAGCCCAGGCGCATCACCGGCACCAGGGCCACGCCCGCGGCCAGGGAGGTGACCACCTGGCGGCGGCCCAGGTCCAGGGGGGCGCGGGCCGCCTTGACGCCAAAGCTGAAACTGACCCGGCCTTTCTCGCAGTCGGACAGGCAGCGGAGGCAGAGCTGGCACTCGGCGCTGGAGTGCGGAACTTTGCGTGGAGAGTCTTGGGACTGCCGACTTCCCGTCTTCCCCTCAATCTCCCTTCCCACCTCCTCGAACGGGGTTGGGGGAGGGGGTGTGGGGGAAGGGGCCTCCGGCCCTTTGCCCCCTTCCCCGCCAACCGCGCCCATCTTGCACAGCACAGCGCAGTCGCCGCAATCGGGGCACAGGGCTGCAGGCCGGCGGCGCAGGAGGGAAAAGCGGGCGATGAGGCCGTAAAGCGCCCCCAGGGGGCACAGGGACCGGCACCAGAAGCGGCGGTCTAAGCGCTCCGCGGCCACCACCAGGGAGAAGAGCGCCAGGGTGAGGACAGGCAGGAGATAAACCAGGGGCTTAAAGGGCAGCAGGGTGGCCTTGAGGGCCTGGTAAAGGGGTTCACTCACGGTGCTGAAGGGCGGCCCCAGGCGGTAAAGGATCAGGCCGGCTTTTTCCACGCCGTAGCCGAAGGCCGGATAGAAGACGAGGGCCAGGGTGCGGTAGAGGAGGGAGAGGGGGTCAAAGAGCCCCACCAGGTTGACCGAGAAGGGTGCGGCTGCCAATAGTGCGATGAGCAGATAGTATTTTGCCCGGCGCCAGCGGTCGGCAACGCCGCGGTCCGGCCGGGGGATGAACAGGAGCCGCCGGAAACCGTCCAGGGACGTGCCCAGGGGGCAGACCCAGCCACAGAAAAAGCGGCCCAGGATAAACGTCAGACCCACGAAAAGCAGAGACCAGAAAAGCCCGGCCACCAGGGGGCTGAAGGTAAGAAGTTGGGCCGCCAAAATGAGTGGATCAAAGCGGAAGAAAAGGTCCACGGGCCAGGCCAGGACTTCCTGCCCGCCATATTCGGCCTTCACAAAAAGCAGGACGAACAAAAGGAAGAAAAAGATCTGCACGCTCCGGCGCAACCAGAGCCAGTGACGAGGGGATGCCATGAATTTTGCCATAAGAATTTAAGGAAATTATTTGGGGGAGGGGGCTAAGGGGCAAGCCCCTTACCCCCTCCCCCAAGCCCATAACGCTTTTGGGGGCCAGGGAAGTCGGAACTGAAAGCCCTGCCTTCCCTGGCCTCTTAAGTGGGTTGGATGGGGGGTCTGGGGGGAGGGCAGGGAAGTCACCTCCCTGGCCCTCCCCCCAGAAAACCTCACACGAATTTGATCTTCTTCAGGTCCATTTCGCCCCGGCCCAGTTCATGGGCCTTGACGATGTAACCCAGGTCCTCGGGCTTCATATTGAACAGGCCTGCGCCCACGGAGTCCAAAGCCACGGGGTCGGCGCCCGCGAAGACCAGGTTTTTCACGGCCACGTCTTCAATTTTACCGCCCTTGGGGCCGTTGCGCAGGAGGATGCGGGTGGCGTCCAGGACGTGCAAGTCCGGCCGCAGCACCAGGTTCATATCGGCGATGTTCTGGTGCAGGCCCACGTGGCAGCGGCCCCGCCAGCCGCCGATGGCCCCCATCATGTTCTTGAGGCACAGGGTGAGGCGGGCTTCGCTGTGGTGCTTGGCCACGGGGATGTTAATGAAGCGGTCGGCCTCCAGGATATCCTTGTAATACTGCCATTTTTTCAAGGCCTTGGCCTTTTCGGCGACGACTTCGACGAAGCGGCGCTCGTCCACCAGTTCCACCACCGCCCGGGAGTCCTTGAGGCCTTCTACTGCGGCCTGAATGCCGCTGTTGGTGTAGGCCTTGCGGGCGTCGTCGCAGGTGTAGTCCAGGACCTTCACCTTTTTGGCGCCGGCCTCCAGGCACATTTCCACCACCCGGCGCACCACTTCGGGGTGGGCGTTGGCGGCCATTTCGGGAGCCCGGTCCCAAGCCATGTTGGGTTTGACCACCACCGTCTCCCCGGAGTTGACGAATTTTTTCATCCCCCCCAGGGCCTGGACGGCATCGCTGGTAATGTTGGCGAAGTTGGTCCCCTGCACCTTGGCCACCAGGGGCTGGGGTTTGTCCAGGGACGCCATGGCCCAGAGCTCTTCGGGCATGATCATTTTGGACGTCCCGGCCACCACGCTTAACGCCGCTACACGCTTTAAGAATTCCCGTCGGTCCATTACCCCTCCCATAAGGGTGGATGCATTCAGATCTGGATATTATTTTGACTACCCGGGAGTGGGTTTTGCAAGTTTTTCTTGACAGAAACGCGGAAATGCCGGTATGACTCGTCAGTCAGGGAAATGACTTGAGGGTCAATTATGAATGTAAACATGCCCCGCACCACCAAAAGAGAGGTGCTCACCGCGTTCCGCACCCGGGAGATCCTCGCTGCGGCCCGGCAACTGCTGGAACAGGACGGCGGGCATGAAGTCACCATGGAGGAGATTGCCGCCCTGGCCGGGGTGGCCAAGGGGACCCTCTATCTCTATTTCCGGGGCAAAGAAGAGCTGATCCAGGCCTTGTTGAGCCAGGTGGGCGAGGAAATGGAGCAGGGCATGGAAGAGATTATGGCGGGGCCGGGCGCTCCCCAGGAAAAGCTGAGCGGGGTCTTGGCGCTGTTATTGCATTATGTGGAACGGGAGCGAGTCCTTTTCCCACTCTATTTAAAAGAGATTTTCAAAGGCAGCCGGCCCGGTCAGGAAAATCCCGTCGTCGCCATCGAAAAAAGGGTTCTGGGACTCATCGCCGGACTCTTTGCTGAGGGTATCGCCCGGGATCAGTTCCTGGCTGCGGACCCCATGCTTCTGACTTTTCTGCTGCGCGGCCTGGTGCGGGCGACGGGCTTATACCAGATGGCTGCCGGCAGCGCCGAGGCGGTGCAGCAGGCCTTCCCCGTGGTGGCTGATATCGTCTTGTCCGGGTTTCTCAAACCGGCCTCCCGGGAGGCCGGGGAGGCTCAAGTATGAAGCTGAGGCATTGGGGCAACGTGCTTTTGGCGGCAGCCTTCTCTGTAATCTGGGCGGCGGCCGTTTTTGGCGCGGAGCCGCCCAGGCGGCTTAACCTCAAGGAGGCCCTGCGCCTGGCCTTCAAGGCCAACCCCACTCTGCAGCTCAGCCGCCTGGAGGAACTCATCGCCGAACAGGATGTAGCCCGGGCCCGGGCCGGTTTGCTGCCCCAGGTGAAATCCGAGCTCAGCCAGACCATTCTGGATAACCCGACAAAAATCAAGATTGTGAGCGGGTCCCTCCGGCCAGGTTCCCCGGAGGTGGCCTTCCCCACCACCAATCGCAATTATTGGAGCTCCAAGGTGGCGGTGGAGCAGCTGCTCTTTGACTTTTGGGCCACACCCTCCCGCTACCAGGCCGCGGTGCTGGGCCGGGCGGCCACCCAGCTGGACACGGCCCAGGTCCGGGACAACATCTTCCTGAACGTCTGCGGGGGGTACTTCCGGGTGCTCCGGGCTGAGAAGATGGTCACCGTGGCCTCCCAGGAAGTGGTGCAGCTTAAGGAGCACCTGCGGGTGGCCCAGGACCTCTACGACCACGGCGTGGCCACCTATAACGACGTGCTCCAGGCCGAGGTGGCCTCGGCAGACGCCGCGCAGCGCCTCATCATCGCCAAAAACGACGTCACCAACCTGAAGAGCGCCCTGAATAAGGTGCTGGCCCTGCCCATCGCAGCCCCCCTGACCCTGGAGGAGGAAAAGGTGACGGTGGATCTGCCCGGAAAGCTGGAGGAGGCCACGGATACGGCCCGGCGGCGGCGCAGCGACCTGCAGGCCGCGGCGGACCGTATTCAGCAGGGGGAAAAGGTGGTCACTCAGAACCGGGCCAAGCACCTCCCGACGCTCTATTTCCAGGGCGGGCACACCTACCAGCAGAACGCTTACACCCTGCACGACCACCAGTATTTCGCCATCTTCGGCCTGCGCTGGTCCATGTTCACCGGCCTGGACACCCGGGCCCAGGTGCGCCAGGCCCAGGAACGGGTGGCCCAGCTCAAGGTGCGGCAGAAGGACCTGGACGACCAGGTGCGCCTGGACGTGCAGACCGCCTACCTGGCCGTGCAGGAGACCGCTGACCGCATCAAGGTGACGGAGAAGGCCGTCACCCAGGGTGAGGAGAATCTGCGCCTCAACCAGGAGCGCTACCGGGAGCAGGTGGGCACCGCCACCGAGGTCATCGACGCCCAGACCCTGCTCACCAAGACCCGGGTTAACTATTTCAACGCCCTCTACGACCACCAGCTGGCCAAAGCCCAGATGCTCTGGGCCATCGGCGCCATCAACGAGCTTTTGCCCGCCGGGAACCGCACCCATGCTCCGTAAGCCCCTGGTCCGCCTCAGCCTGCTAGTCCTGGCGCTGGTCCTGGCCGGAGCAGGCGCGGCCTACTACTGGCGCTACACCAGCATTTACGTGTCCACCGACGATGCCTATGTGTCGGGCCATATGGGCATGATCTCCGCCCGGGTGCCGGGCCGGGTGGATAAGGTGCTGGTGGACAACAACGAGGCGGTGCAGCCGGGTCAGGCCCTGCTGACCCTGGAGCGCCAGGATTTCGAGGTGGCCGTGGCCCAAGCCGAGGCCAACGTCAACCGCCTGCGCCAGGACCTGGCCCAGGGGTATGTCAAGGTGTCCACGGCTAAGGCCAGAATCGCCGAAGCCGAGGCCCATCTGCGCCAGGCCTCCATCGACCAGAAGCGGTATGCCAGCCTCTATGCCCGGCAGACCGTGCCCCGGCAGACCCTGGACCGGGTGGAAACCCAGCTCAAGGTGGCCCGGGCCGAAGTGGACCAGGCCAAGCAGCAGCAGCGGGAGGCCCTGGCGGCCATCGGCGGGGCCACCAGCATCCCCCTGGAGGAGCAGCCGGCCCTGAAGCAGGCCCGGGCGCAACTTGAGCAGGCCCGCCTCAATTTGAGCTACGTGAAAATCACCGCGCCCTTCAGCGGCTATATTACCAAGCGCCAGGTCAAGGCCGGCAACTGGGTGCAGCCCGGCCAGCCGTTGATGATGCTGGTGCCCCTGGACTACCCGGAGCTGTGGATCGACGCGAACTTTAAAGAGACGCAGCTGACCAACGTGCACCTGGGCCAGCCTGCGGAGGTGACCGTGGACACCTATCCGGGCGTCACTTTCAAGGGGAAGGTGGACTCCATTACCTCGGGCACCGGTGCCGCCTTCTCCCTTCTGCCCCCGGAAAACGCCACCGGCAACTGGGTCAAGGTGGTGCAGCGCATTCCGGTGAAAATCAAGCTTCTGCCGCCCTTCCCGGAAAATCAGCCCCTGCGCCTGGGAATGTCCTCCACCGTCACCATCGATACTCACGACCGCTCCGGCCCGCGGCTGCTGTCGGCGGGGAGGGGGAGGTAAGAGAACGATGTGGGGGGAGGGCCGGAGGAGCGAGCTCCCCCGCCCGCCCCCCCCACCCCCGTTAGGTGGGCCGGACCGGCAGGGCCTTCGCTCTGATTTACCCGGCCCCAAAAAGCGCCAAGGGTTGGGGGAGGGAGTTTGAGGAGGCAGGGGGCCGGTGGCGCAGGCTTTCCAGCCTGCGGGAACCCCTCGCCCCCTCCCTCACATAACATCAGCCACCATGTCCCAAATCGCGCCCTCCCAGCCGCCGGCCGTCAACAAGTGGCTCATCACCATCGCGGTGATGGCCGGCACCTTCATGGAGATCATCGACACCACGGTGGTCAACGTGGCCCTGCCGCACATGGCCGGGAGTCTGTCCGCGGGGGTGGACGAAGCCACCTGGGTGCTCACCTCGTATCTCATCAGCAACGCCATCATTCTGCCCATCACCGGCTGGCTGTCGGCCCTGTTCGGCCGCAAGCGCTTCCTGATGATTTGCCTGGTCCTGTTTACCGTATCCTCGGTGTTGTGCGGCTTTTCCCCCAATCTGGGCTCCCTTATTGTCTTCCGGGTCTTTCAGGGCATCGGCGGCGGGGCATTGCAGCCCATCTCCCAGGCCATCCTGCTGGAAACCTTCCCGGTGCAGGAGCGGGGCATGGCCATGGCCATCTGGGGCCTGGGCGTAGTCATCGCGCCCATCGTGGGGCCGGTCTTGGGGGGCTGGATCACCGACAACCTGAGCTGGCGCTGGGCCTTTTATATCAACCTGCCCGTCGGCTTTCTGTCGTTGCTCATGACCTGGCTCTTCATCTATGACCCGGATTACGTGCGCGCCCAAAGGGCCGGGCGCATCGACTACGTGGGGCTGGGCCTCTTGTGCGTGGCCCTGGGGGCCTTGCAGATTGTCCTGGACAAGGGCGAGCGGGAAGACTGGTTCTCCAGCGCTTTTATCACCCGGCTGGCCATCGCCTCGGTGGCCGCCCTGGCGCTGCTCATCTATTGGGAGCTCAAAACCAAGGAGCCGGTGGTGGACCTGCGCCTCTTCAAGGAGCGCAACTACGCTGCGGGCACCACTATCATGTTCTTTTTCGGCTTCGTGCTTTACGGCAGCATCATGCTGCTCCCCCTTTACCTGCAGACGCTCATGGGTTACGATGCTACACTGGCGGGCTGGGCCCTGGCCTATGGGGGCATCGGCTCGCTCATCATCATGCCCATCGTCGGCCGGCTCACCCAGGTGATCGACAACCGCTGGCTGGTGGGGGTGGGGTTGTTGATTAATGCCCTGGCCGTTTATCTCATGAGTCTCTACAACACTCGCATCGACTATTTCCACGCCTGGTTTCCCCGGTTTATCCAGGGGTTCGGGCTGGGCACTACTTTCGTGTCTCTCACCACCCTGACCATGTCCCGCATCTCCCAGGAAAAAATGGGCAACGCCACGGGCATCTTCAACCTGATGCGCAACCTGGGGGGGAGTTTCGGCATCGCCACGGCCACGACCCTGCTGGCCCGGCGGGCCCAGTTCCACCAGACCCACCTGGTGGAGCACGTCAATCCCCTGTCCCCGGCCTTTACGGAGTGGCAGCAGCGCGTCGGCGCCCTCTTCCCCCAACTGGGACCGGGCTGGAAGCCCTGGGAGGGACGGGAGGCCATGGGCGCGCTCTATTTTGAAGTGCAAAAACAGGCCCAGACCCTGGCTTTCTGCGACGACTACTGGTTTTTCACCCTGGTCTTTCTGTTTCTCCTGCCCCTGGTCCTGCTCATGCGGCGGCCGCCGGCGGCCCGGGGTTAGCTCCTTGCGCCGCATTACCCTGCTCCTTCTGGTCCTGGGGGTGGTCTTTCTCATCTGGATGCTCAACCAGGTGGGCTGGTCAACCCTGGCCCACCACCTCCTCCAGGTGGGCTGGTTCTGGTGGCCCCTGATCCTCATCCCGTACGGCCTGGTGAACCTGCTGGAGGCCATCTCCTGGCATTTCCTGCTCCTGGACCCCGCCACCCGGCCGTCGCTCAACCGCCTTTTCTGGCTGCGCCTGGCCGGGGAGGCCCTGAACCAGCTCACCCCCACCGCCTCCCTGGGGGGCGAGGCCTTCAAAACCATGCGCCTGCGGGACGCAGGTGTGTCCTTTCCCGACGCCGCGGCTTCGGTGGTGATCCACAAAGGCATCCTGGTCTTGAGCCTGGTCCTCTATATCGTCATGGGGCTGCTGCTGGCCCCGTGGCTCCTGCCCGAGGTCACCGGCCACCTGGGCCTCTTAACCCTGGGGACCGCGGCTCTGGGCGCGGCGGGCATCGCCTTCATCATCGTCCAGGTCCGCAACCCCTGCGGGTTTGGGATGAGGTTCCTGGACAAGATGGGGGTCTGCCCCCAATCCCTGAAAGACCGGGAAGGCTCGCTCAACGGGCTGGACTCCCGACTGGCCAGCTTTTACCGGGAGCATCCGGGTCGCTGCCTTCTCGCCTTCACCCTCTTTTTCCTGAGCTGGGTGCTCCACGGCGTGGAGGTCTATATCATGTTCCAGGCCATGGGGCACCATATCAGCTGGCCCCTGGCCCTGTGCCTGGATTCTCTGGCCATGCTCTTCACTGCCTTGGGCTTTTTCATCCCCGCGGCTGTGGGGGTGCAGGAGGGGGGCAACGTGCTGCTGGCCCTGGGGTTCAGGCTGGGTGCGGCCCTGGGCGCAGCCTTCAGCGTGCTGCGGCGCATGCGTGAGGCCTTCTGGCTGTCTTTGGGGCTGATCGTGGTGGCGCGGGAAAGGTGATACCGGCTGCCGTCAAAACGCCCTGAGGGCGTCCAGGACGGGCAGGCGCGCGGCCTTGAGCGCAGGCAGAAAGCCCCCCACCAGGCCCATGCCCAGCCCGAAGGCCAGGCTTTTCAGCACGATATCCCCGGTGAGGGTGAAGCGGAAGGTGATTTCCGAGAAGCTGGCCCAGTTTACCGTGGACAGGGTGAAGAAGTTGAGGAGGGAGGCGGGAAGAAGGCCGATGACCCAGCCCAGCAGGCCTAGAAGCGCCGCCTCCAGCAGGAAGGCCAGGAGAATATGGCGCCGGGGGAAGCCCAGGGCCCGGAGCGTGCCGATCTCGCCGATGCGGTTGCCCACCTGGGCGTACATGGTGACCATGGCCCCCAGCACCGCGCCCACCCCAAAAATGCCGGTGAGAACCAGCCCCAGCAGGCGGATGAAGTCCGCCAGGCGCCGGGATTGGGCCTCGTAGAAGTCCACCTCCCGCTGCACCTGCACCGGCAGGCGGGGGTCGGCTTCCAGACGGGCCTTGAGGGTTTTAAAGGAAGAGGGATCATTGAGCCGCATAACCACGCCCGAAAAGACGGAGCGCCGGAAGGCCGCCAGCAGCTGCTCCGCATCCCCCCACAGCTCCGATGAGAAGCCGGTGTTGCCGGCGTCGAAAATTCCCACCACCTGCCAGGTGCGCATGGCGAAGCGCATGTTCTCCCCCAGCCCCGCCCCCTGAAAGCGCCGGGCGATCTGGGCCCCGGCCACCAGTTCGTTGGAGCCGGGCCTGAACCAGCGCCCCTGGGTGAGCTTCACTTCCCGGCGCATTTCCCGGGACACGGGCTGGACCCCCCGGATCATGACGTTGGCGGGTCTGTTGGTGCCGCGCTTGGGGATATTCACCAGGATGATGGCCTCGGCCGCCACCAGAGGTCCGCTGGGGCCCATGGCCACCTCGGGCTGGGAGGCGATGATGGCCGCCTGGGTGCGGTCGATGACGCTTTGCACCTCGGTTTCGCTGCCGGCCCGCATGACCACGGCGTTATCGAAAGACCCCGTGGACACCAGGGTCTGGCGCAAACCCTCGGAAAGCATCAGCACCGCAGCGAAGACGAAGACCACCAGGGCCATACCTGCGGCCGTGAGGAACGACGTCAGCCGCCGGGCCAGGAGATTGCGGTAGCTGTAGGAGAAGGGGATGGCCATAAATGAAGTCCGTTTCATCGGGGGGAGGGCCGGGGGAACCAGTTCCCCCGCCCTTCCCCCTCACCCCCTCCCCAGCCCCCTTCAGCGCTAAGGGATTGGGGGAAGGAGTGCGGGGTAAGGGGATGCGTCCATTAGCCCCCTCCACCGCGTAATTCTATCCCACCCGGCGCAGGGCCGTGGCGATTTGCACCCGGGCGGCGCGCCAGGCCGGGATCACCGCAGCCAGCAGGCCCACGGCCAAGGCTGCGGCCAGACCCAGGAGCATGGTTTCCCCGGACACGGCGAGGTCGGGGAAGTACTGGCTCACATCGTCCGGGAATATTTTAACCGCAGGCAGGCTCAATCCCAAGCCCAGCAGGCCGCCGGCCAGAGACAAAAGCAGCGATTCGCCCAGGATGAGGCCGGCCACGTGGGGCGGCCGGAAGCCCATGGTCTTGAGAACGGCGTATTCGTTCAGGCGCTCCCGGGCGCTCATGGCCATGGTGTTGGCCAGAATGATGAGAATGACGCCGATGACCGCCCAGGACACCACCCGGATGGCGGTGATAATGGCCCCGGTCATTTCCACGAAGCCCATCTGGAAGGCGGCTTCGGTTTCGGTCAGGGTTTCGGCCAGGGAGTTTTTAAAGAGCCCGTCGATACTTTCGCTCACCGGCGCAGCCACTCCAGGGCTGGCGGCTTGCACCAGAAACCAGCCCACCTGGTCGGCCATCTGCGGCCTGGCCTTTTTCAGGGTCTCGTTCAGGTAATCCCAGTGAAAGAAAAAGAGCGTCTCGTCGGTGGTGGGGTCCCGGCCGGAGTAAATGGCCCGCAGGATGAAGCGGAACTCCCCCGGGAAGTAGGTGCCCTTGAGGGTGATGGCGTCGCCCACCTTCCAGCCGTAACGGGCGGCCAGTTTGCGGCCGGCGATGCAGCCGCGGCGGTCCCGCACCAGGGCCTCTTTCTGCTCCGCGGGGATGAGAAATTCGGGATAAATGTCCAGGTAAGCCGGGAGCAAGGCCGCAAACTGGGGGAAAAAGTTGCGCTTGTCGATATAGATGCCTTCGAACCAATAGGCGTAGGCCACCTGGTTGACGCCGGGCAGGGCCTGGATGCGGGCAAGATGGGCCACCGGCAGGGGAAAAATGAGGGAAATGGCGTTCCGGGTGACGAGGCGCACCGGCGAGGAGGCGGCCACTCCGGCATACCAGGCGGACACTATAGTGCGCAACAGGCAAAAGGCCAGGATGGCCACCGCCATGCCCATGATGGTGAGCCCGGCCCGCAAGGGATGCCGCACGGCATTGCGCAAAGTGAGTTTGATCATGGTTTGGTATGGCATTGTGGGGGGAGGGCCGGGGGAACCAGTCCCCCCCCCTTCCCCGCAAATTTCTATCCAACCCGCCGCAGGGCTTCGGCGATGCCCACCCGGGCGGCGCGCCAGGCCGGGATGAGGGAGGCCAGCAGGCCCACGCTCAGGGCCGCGGCCATGCCCAAGGCCAGGGTGGCGCGGGTCAGGGGGAAGACCCGGAAATACTGGCCCAACTGGCTGCGGAAGACCTCCACTGCGGGAAAAGTGAGGAGGATGCCCACCAGGCCCCCGGCCAGGGCCAACAGCAATGATTCCCCCAGGATGAGGCCGGCCAGGTGGCGCGGCCGGAAGCCCATGGTTTTTAAGACCGCGTATTCGCTCAAACGTTCCCGGGCGCTCATGGCCATGGTGTTGGCCAGGAGCACCAGGATGACGCCGATGACCAGCCAGGAAACCACCTGGATGGCCAGAAGAATGGCTTCGGTCATGGAGACGAACCCCATGGTGAAGGCGGCTTCATTCTCCGTCAGGGTCTCGGCCAGGGAATTTTTGAACATGGCGTCGATCTGCGCGGAGATGGGCGAGGCCAATTCCGGCGCCGCCACTTTGCTTATGAACCAGCTCACCTGGTCGGCCCGGTCAGGGAGTTGCTTCTTCATGGTTTCATTGACGTAGTCCCAATGAAAATAAAGGCGGCCTTCGTCGGTGGTGGGGTCCCGGCCGCGGTAAATAGCCCGGAGAATCAGGCGGTATTCGCCGGGATAAATGG
>CAZFWX010000004.1:0-37548 GCA_964522695.1 uncultured Desulfobacterales bacterium | reverse complement strand
TTTGTAGCGGTCCGCCAGGGCTTTCCCCGCCACGCAGCCCCTTCTGTCCTGGAGCAGGGCCAGTTTCTGGTCTTCGGGGATGAGGAATTCGGGGTAGATTTCCAAATACTTGGGGAGATAAACCGCAAAGCGCGGAAAGAAGTGGCGCTCGTCGATATAGGTGCCGCCGAACCACATGCCGTAGGTGACCTGGGTGACGCCGTCGATGCCTTGAATTTTGGGGTAATAGGCCAGGGGCAGCCGGAAGATGAGGGAGATGGCGCTGCGGGTCACCAGGCGCACGGGGGAGGACGCGGACACGCCGGCATACCAGGCGGCCACCATGGTGCGCAGCAGGGTGAAGGCCAACACGGCCACCGCCATGCCCAGAATCGTGAGGCTGCTGCGCATGGGATGCCGCAAGGTGTTGCGCCAGGTGAGCTTGAACATGGCGGGTGGCGTTGGTTGGACCGGGGGAGAGGAGCGTAAAAATAAACTACTCCCTCCTTGCCCCCTCCTTTTGCTTTTTGCTTTGAAAATTATTATTCGGTGCCACAGGCTTTCCAGCCGGTGCGGGATAAAACGGCGGGCAGGGACGCCCGCCCCACCTTTTCCTTAATTTCCGGGTAGCCGCAAAATCGTCATCACCAGCTATCCTGCCAAAATTTCCGCGGTCCTCAGACCCACGTCCAGCATGCGGTGTTCTGCAGCCTGCCTGAGCTTCTTTAAAGAAAAGACCTCGGCGCGAGTGACCATGCTGTCAAAAACGGCGCACACGCCCCCGGCCCGGAGGCCCAGCGTGGAGAAGTGGGACAGGGCCAGATATACGGACATCTCCATCTCCACGGTGAGCACCCCCGACTGGGCCAGGCGCGTCAGGTG
Source organism: uncultured Desulfobacterales bacterium (assembly GCA_964522695.1). GTDB lineage: Bacteria > Desulfobacterota > Desulfobaccia > Desulfobaccales > 0-14-0-80-60-11 > VGSQ01. Next base: position 36,687 of record CAZFWX010000004.1, on the reverse strand, counting down.
GCCGGGGTCGGCCAGGGGGAAGCCCGGGGCCTGCCGCCCCTGGCCGGCATAGAAATCGGCGATGGTGGCGGTGAGGCCCACGTGATGGGGCGCGCCCAACTCCGCCGCGGCCTGGACCAGGGCGTCCACCACCTGGGGGTGGGCCGGGATTTCCGCAGGCTCCGGGGCGTAGAAGCGGGTGGTGTCCTCTTCCCGCCGGACCCGGGAAGTGATCACCAGGTCGCCCACATCCACGCCAGCGGCCAGGGCCCCGCAACTGCCCATGCGGATAAAGGTGGCCGGGGCGACGCATTGGGCCGCTTCCACCACGGCGATGGCCGTGCTGGCCGGGCCGATGCCCGTGGCCATCACCGAGAGGCGCAAACCCCGGTATATGCCGGTGACGGTGAGATACTCCCGGTGACGCCGCCGCACCAGGATGCGGTCGAACCGGCGGGCCACCATGCGGGCCCGGGCCGGATTGGCGCAGGTGAGAATGATGGGGGCCAAATCCCCGGGACCGCAATCCAAATGATAATAGCGCCCCCGCTCATTAACGGGGACCGTAATGTCAGCCATGGCGTGCTCTTGGGGTGATCACTTTGGGGGAGGGGGCCAGGGGTCAGAAACCCCTTCCCCCAAACCCCCACCCCCAACCCCTTAGTGGGGGTGGGGAGGGGAGTTTGAGGGGAGGGTGGGGCAGTTGCACTCTCCTATCCCTCCCCTCAAAAATCTCTTCAATCTCCCTTCCCAGTCACTTCTCCGGCAGGCGGCAGGTGGAGTTGCGGTTGCGTTCATCGTGGAGGAGCTGGCCCTTGATGAGCCGCACCAGCCGGGGGGCCCGGGAGGCGGCGTCGGGGTCGTGGGTCACCAGGATGATGGTTTTGCCGAAGTCGCCGTTTAAGCGGCACAGGAGGTTAAGGATGTCGTTGGCGGACTCCCGGTCCAGATCGCCGGTGGGTTCGTCCGCGGAGATGAGGGTGGGATCGGTGACCAGGGCCCGGGCGATGGCCACGCGTTGCTGCTGGCCGCCGGAGAGTTGCCCGGGGTAGTGGTGCTGGCGGTCGGCCAGGCCCACCAGTTCCAGGACCAGTTCCACGTGCTCCCGCCGTTCCCGCCGGGTGAGGGAGGTGAGGAGCAAGGGGAGTTCCACGTTCTCGTAGGCAGTGAGGACGGGGATGAGGTGGTAGAACTGAAAGATGAAGCCCACGGTATGGGCCCGCCAGGCCGACATCTGTGCTTCGGTGAGCGCGGTCAGGTCAACGCCGGCGACGATGAGTTGACCCTGGTCGGCCCGGTCCAGGCCGGCGATGAGGTTCAGAAGGGTGGTTTTACCCGAGCCTGAAGGGCCCATCAAGGCCACGAATTCGCCCTCGGCGATGGTCAGGGAGAGGTCCTCCAGGACCGACAGGACTTGGCCGCCGCGGCGGAACGATTTGTAGAGATGGCTGATTTCCACCAGCGGCGGAGCAGGGGAGGCGGCCATTATTCCTTGATCTTCACCCGGGAGCCGTCCTTGAGGCTGTCCGGGGGGGAAAGGACCACCCTGTCCCCCTCTTTGAGGCCGGTTTTAATCTCGATAAAATCTCCCAGTTCCGGCCCCAGCGCGGGGGTGACCAGGCGCACCTGGGCGGCTTCCAGGCGGAAGGCGCTCATTTTGCCGTTCCGGCTGACCAGGGCCTTTTTAGGGACGGCCAGGACGGCCTGCCGTTCGCCGGCATCCAGGGGGCGGGAGAGGAAGGCCACCTTGGCGCTCATCTCCGGCAGGATGCGGTCGTCGGCATCCAGAAATTTTACCTTGGTAAGAACGGTGGCCTTGGTGCGGTCCGCGGTGGGGACGATCATGTGGACCTGCCCGGCAAAGCGCTTGCCGGGGATGGCGTCCAGGGAGATTTCACAGGGCTGGCCCTGGCGGACCAGGTCCAGGTTAGCTTCGGCCACGTCGGCCTCCACCATGAGGGAGCCCAGGTCGGCCAGGGTGACCACCGCGGCCCGGGCGTTGGCCGCGGCGCCGAAGGGCGCCACCACTTCGCCCACGTCGGCATACTTGACGGTGACGACGCCGTCAAAGGGGCTGCGGATGTAGGAGTATTCCAGGGAGGCGGCGGCGTTGTCCAGGGCTGCTTTATAGGCCCTGAGGCGGGCTTTGGCGGAATCCACCCCGGCCAGGGCCTTGCGGTAGCGGGCCTCCGCGGCGTCGTAGTCCTGCCGGGCCACCAGGTCCTGCTTAACCAGGGTTTTGTACCTCTCATACTGGAGACGGGCGTCGGTGAGTTCGGCCTGGGCGGTGAGGATGGCGGCTTCGGCCTCCTTCACCTGGGCCGCGGCCTGGGCTTTGGCGGCCTGGAGGTCTTCATTTTCCAGGCTGGCCAAGACTTGGCCCTTTTTCACCCGGCTGCCTTCCTCCACGCCCAGGAACACCAGGCGGCCGGTGCTTTTGGAGGACACCGCGGCCTTGCGCTGGGCCACCACGTACCCGGAGGCGTTGAGCACGGTGTAGGCCTGGTAGGGGAAGACGCGGGCCACCGGCGCCACGGCCACCTCCTGGGCCGGACGGAGGGGACCCCAGAAATAAAAGCCGGCCAGTATGGCCAGGGTAGCGCCCACCAGGGCCAGGATTATGGTCAAACGGCGGCCTGAGGAGGGGACACCCCCCTCCTGCCGCTGAATGCGCAGGCGGTCGAGATCTGGAGCCACGCTCACCTCACCTGTTGGAGTGCGGCATTTCCCCCTTAGTTAACATGGATCGGGGGAAATCACAACTCCGCCCGCTGCCGCCGTCCGGACTTTAGGCGGTGAAAACCCCGTCCTTGGTGACGGTGAGATAACGGTGCGGCGGACCGATGAAGGCGTCCTGGGAGGCCAGCTTTTCCATGGCGGATTTGACGTACGCCGTCACCTCGGCTAAAGGCGCGAGACGGGCCACCATGGCGTTCAGCTTGTACTCCACCCCCAGGCGCCGGGGCAGGGTAAAGATATGTGTCACCGTAGAGGATTCGATTTTGGGGGGCTTGACCCGGTCCCAGATGACGAAGAGACGGTTGGGATTGTCGGGGGTTTGGGGGGAAACGCCGGCCAGGACCAGGTAGAGGTTGATGACCGGGTCCAGGGGGAGCTTTTCGCAGGCCTTGCGGAAAAAGTCGTCCACCTTGCCGGTGAAGTAGGGTGTGGCGGCCTGAATAATGGCGTCGATGCCGGTGAGTTTTTCATCCTTGACGAAGGCGGCGAAGTCCCTGGCCAGGCTGGCCGCTTCCAGGCCGCCGGCGGCGGCGAGAACGGCATGGGAGCCGACGGTAAAGAGGCGATCCACCGTCAGGAAGGTTTGTTCGCCGCTGGCGTCGAAGAACTCGGCTTTGCTGTCGCTGGCAATGACAATGCCGTCCACAGTGGCGCAGGCAATCAATTGGCTCATAGCAGTTCTCCTCTCTCCGGAATATCCGGTGCTTTTTCTTTTGGGTAATCATCCCGTCACAAGGGGTCAAGGAGGAGGGAGAGGGGAGGGGTGGCGTCAAAAAGGCCGGCTAAAGGCGATAGGGGCGGGGAAACCCCGCCCCTATCCTCTGCTGACAAGCAGTGTGACGTAAGGGAAAGGCAGGTGATGCCAGAAGGAGAGCTCAATGCAAATAACGGGGTTTATGCGTCAAGGCCGGCCACGGGTCCGGCTGGGGGGCCGTCCGCGTATTCTTGGCCTGGGGGCGGCTGGCGGTCAGGCGTGAGAGATGGTTTTGCAGGTTGCCCAGGGCGTCCCGCAGGTGCGTCATGGTCTGCTGCAGGGCGACGAGGGCCACGGCCAGGGCCTTTTCCGGCCGGCCTTGGGCCATCAATTCCCGGGCCTGCTGCAGTTGCAATTCGGTGTGGGCAGTATCGGCAGGGTTACTCATGGGACAACCTCCGGGGTCCGGCTTTGCTCTGGAGGGAGAGCAAGGTTCATACCACATGGCCCGGAGCTTATTTCTTTTAAAAATTCAGGTAATTCATGGCGGGGAGTTAATAGCGGACCCGCGCTGCAAGTTTTACGAGGTGAACATCATGTCCAAAGATTGAGACGCGGGAGTCCAGGGGAGGCAGAAGGACGAGATTGCCTGTGATGATCATGGGGAGTTAAGAGTCCAGCCTCCGTTGACCCGGATTCAATGGGCCATGGGGAATCTGCAATATTCCGGCAGTCCTGTCCGGGCTGGCAAACCTGCGCCACCTCTTGACTCCGGAAGGTTTTTCGATCCGCTTTCTGTTCCCCCCGCCGTCAAACAGCCATCGTCACTCCCACCGCTTTAAAGGTGCGCCGCTGGGTTCGGCCTGTTTCTGATAGCCCGGGGGGATGTCGAACAGGCGGTCAGCCACTTTGACTTCCTTGATGGCCCGGTATTCCAGGGTCATCCGGCGGTCATGCCAGACCATTTTGATGGGCATGCCCAGCTTTTCAGACACCCAATAGGTCTGCCGGGCGCCGCCCCGACGGCCGCCCAGGAGGGTCACTTCGTAGCGGTCGGCCGGGTAGCCGTTCACCATGTCGGTGCCCACCTTGCGTTTCGTGGCGGCGTCGGGCGGGATTTGCAGAAACTGGCCGGGGAGTTTACGGGGCAGGGGCATCTCCATGTAAAGGCGCTTGTCCGGCAGGACCACCCACATGACCTTCTTGTCGGGCCGGATGATGGTGACGGTGTGGCCTTCATCGTCCAGAAATTCCTGGCGCATCTTGCCGTTCTGGACGTAGAGCCTGCCCATGACGGTTTTCTCCCCTTCCTTGAGCCACATTTCGGCGGAGAATTCTGCACCGGACACCGGGACTGCCGCCAGCAGGATGGCCAGAAGGATGAAGAAGAGGCAGCACCGTCCCGGGGGGGGCAGGAAGCAAAATCTGGCGCTGTGCATGACCGCCTCCCAATGGGAATTTGACACAGAACCGGGCAGGCCAGGCCCGGCAGATCTCAGATATTTCGGGACGAAACGACGCCGTCGCCGGTGACGAGGTAGTGTTCCTGGCCGGCGCAGACCCGGCAGCAGGAGCGGCCGTCCTGGGTGACGGCTTTGGGGGCCATGACGCTTTCGCCGCACACGGCGCAGGTGACCGAGTCGTAGATCCTGGCAAAGGGCGGCAGGGTGATGGTCAGGTCCTGAACGGTGAACTGCTCCGTCAGGGGGACGTCCAACTCCCGGCGGGCCACGGCCTGCCAGAGGTGCTGGAAGCGGTGGATATCTTCGTGGGTGCCCTGGCGGTTGACCACCACTTTCTCGAAGAGAGGGCCGGCTGCGGGGTAGCGGGCGAAGAGCTGCTCCCGGAAATCGGGTTTCACAGAAAGGCGCACGGCCTGGCCGTCGTCCCGGCGGGCCACGGTGACCGCGGTTTTGCCCAGGTCTTGAAAGATCAGGGCGTTATTGCCGAAGGTGCAGCCCGTCACCATCTGGATGCCGTCGGTGAAACAGTTGTTGCATTCGACGATGGCCACCACCTCCTCCATGCCGTGGTGGTGGCGGTTGAGTTTGGCCATGGCGTATTGACCGGCTTTGACGCCCAGGGCCACCATGGGGCAGAGATGGCCGTGGAGGCCTTCGGCCTGGCGCAGAAGGCCCATGAGGTCGCTGCTGCGGATCATTTGCACCAAGGCTCCCCGGGCTTCGGCAAATTCGTGCATAGGTGTCTCCTCTTCATTATCCTGTGTGGCGCCGGCATCCTGCCGGCGCGGCCCACCACAGGCTGGAAGCCCCTGCGCCACCAAAGGCGGCAGACAAGGACTTGTGGTCTTCCTTAAATCGGCGGGGGACGCTGCGCTTTTCCGCCCCCCAGGCCTGGGCCGCCGACGGGGGCAGGCGGGGGGCCGCCCAGCCTCCCGGGCATTATTGACCCAATAAAGGCATGGACATTTTTTTATAGCCGTCCGGCACCTCGAAGAGGTCGCCGGATACCCGGCCTTCCTTGATATCCTGATATTCCATGGTGAGCGAGCCGTCGGTCAGGGCCATCTTGAGGGGGAACCCCAACTGGGGGGACAGCCAGATGAAGGCCCGGGTCTCTTTGCCCATGACGGTCAGGGGCATTTCGTACTTGTCGGTGACATAGCCCTGAACCTTTTCCTGGCCCAGCAGTTTCATGCGGGAGCGGTCCTGGGGCATGGTCAGGATGTTCTTCAGTTCCCCGGATTTCAGGGGCACCTCCATATAGACTTTCATCATGGGGAACAGCAGCCACATCACCTTCTGGTCCGGGCGGGCGATGGTGGAGGCGGCGCCGCCCTCGATTTCCATGTCCTGACGAATCAATTCCCCCTTGACGGCGACCGTGCCATGCAATTCGCGCCCCTTGAAGGTTTGCCGCACCCGGGCCGTGAATTCCGCGGCCAGGACCTCAGCCGCCAGGAGGCAGATGAGGATGGCCAGGCAGATGGCGAGACCGCTTCTTTTCCGGAAAAGCACCAGAGGCTCCTTTTATGCGCCGTTTCAGACTATGGAAACTTTTTTAAACGATTTTCATGTAATTGTCGATTCTTTCCTGTCTCTTGGGGTCCGGGGGGGCCAGGAAACGGGGGTCGCTGCCGCCGGTAGAACTCGAAAAAGGGGCCGCCCGGACCTGGCTGTGAACTTTTCCTTGAATTCTATTCATTTTCGATTACATTATCTTTGCTTGTGAAGATGATGGTGTCCGGGGGGGCGCCCGCTTTCCCCGCTGACTTTCCACCCTGCCTCGGTGCGAGGACGTCAAAAGGAGGACGATCATGCGGAAACCCTGGCTTTGCGTACTGGTGGTTCTGACTGTTTTGGGGCTTACGTTGTCAGGCTGCGGGAAGAGCGAACCTCCGCCGCCGGCGGCAAAGAAAGAGGCCAAGCCCGCTGAGAAACCGGCCACGGCCGAACCGGCCAAGAAGGCCGCCGGAGGAGTCCGGGAAGTGGTCATCGGCTTCACGTCCTCCCAGACGGGGAAGCTCAACGTGGAAGCCACCCGGCAGATCAACGGCGTCACCCTGTGGATGGAGCAGGTGAACGCCGCGGGTGGGGTGAAACTGCCGGACGGCACGGTGGTCAAGTTCACCGCCAAGTATTATGACGACGAAAGCAAGAAGGAACGGGTGCAGGAGCTGTACACCAAGCTCATCAATACAGATAAGGCCGAGTTTCTCATCAGCCCCTACAGCAGCCCCTTGGCCGAGGCGGCGGCTTTGATCGCCCAGCAGAACAACCGGATCATGCTCACTGCGGGCGCGGCTTCCGATTCCACCTACCGCATGGGCTTCACCCTGGTTTACCAGACATACACCCCAGCCTCCCGGTACCTGACTCCGGCCATCGACACGCTGGCCAAGCTGGCCCCGGGCGCCAAGAAAATCGCCATCGTCCATGAAAAGGACAAGTTCTCCACGGACGTGGTGAAGGCCCTGGACGCGTATGCCAAGTCCAAGGGCTTTGAAGTGGTTCTCTTTGAAGGGTATGAGCCGGGCACCACCGACTTTGCGCCCTTTATCAACAAAATTCCGGCGGGTGTGGACGCCATTATGGGCGGCGGCCATTTCGCGGACACCAGCACCTTCGCCCGGCAGGTCTATGAAAAAGGCACGAAGGCCAAGATGGTGGCGCTGCTGGTGGCGCCGCCGGAGCCGAAATTCGCGGAGTTGGGCGAGGCCGCTCTGGGAGTCATCGGCCCCAGTCAGTGGGAACCCGCGGCCAATTACACCGCCGAGTCCGCCAAGGCCTTGAACCTGGAATTTTTCGGCCCCAGCATCAAGGAATTTACCGAGGCCTACAAGGCCAAGTTCAAGGGTGAGACTCCGTCCTACCACAGCGCCGGCGGCTATGTGGCCGGCCTTCTCATTCAGTACGCCATTGCCAAGGCGGGCAGCGTGGACACCCAGGCGGTGAAGAAGGTCTTGGACGGCCTGGACCTGGTCACCTTCTATGGGCGCATCAAGTTTGATAACACTCCTCAGAATCACGGGCTGCAGGTGGGCCACGAGATGATTCTCACCCAGTGGCAGAAAGACCCCCAGGGCAAGCTGGTGAACCAGGTGGTCTACCCCGAGGCCTTCAAGACGGCGCCTGTGGCCCTTTACCCCAGGAATTAAACCAGGCCTTGAGGCTTAACCCCCCCGGCCCGGCGGGCGGACCCGCCGGGGCCGGGATTGCATGAGGGGGGTTCAGTGTTTGGACAACTGCTGGCATCGCTGACCGACGGCCTGCTTTTGGGCTTTGTATACGGCCTGGCCGCCATGGGCCTCTCCCTCATCTGGGGGGTGATGACGGTGATCAACCTGGCCCACGGGCCCGTCATCGCCATGGGCATGTTCGGTTCGTATTTTCTCTTTGTTCAGGCGGGGGTGAACCCATACCTGGCCCTGGTGCCGGTGGCCAGCCTGGGTCTTTTGGCCGGATTCGTGATCTACGGGGCGGCCGTGCACCGGGTAATCGACGCGCCGCATCTGTCATCGCTTCTGGCCACCTTTGCCGTCAACATGATCATCATCGGCCTGGGCACGGCGGCCTTCACCACCTCGCCCCATAACATCGATTATCCTTTGGGCGCGCTGCGGGCCGGGGACTGGCTCTCCATCTCCTACACGCGTATCATTGCCGCAGTGGCGGCGATGGCCATCACTGCGGGTCTTTATCTGTTCCTGTATTTCACCCGGCCCGGCAAGGCCATCCGGGCCGTGGCCAACAACCGCATGGCCGCGGAACTGATGGGCATCCCCTCCGCCTACATCCTGGCCCTGAGTTTCGGCATCGGCACCATGTTGGCGGCCCTGGCGGGCGGGCTTATCGCCACCTTCTTCCCCTTCACCATTTTAAGCGGCGGCCCGTATGAGCTGAAGTCCTTCGTCATCTGCGTGTTGGGGGGACTGGGCAATCCCCTGGGGGCCCTGGTGGGCGGCCTGCTCCTGGGCGGCCTGGAAGGGCTCATCCCCACCATGATGCCCGTCAGCTGGGTGCCCGTGGTGGAATTCGGCCTCTTCGTACTGGTGTTGCTGGTGCGTCCCTCGGGACTTTTGGGAGCCAAGTGATGGGCGCCTGGCTGCGACCCGGGGTCTGGATTCCCGTGGCCATCATCTTCGCCTGGGGGCTGGCGGTATTGGTCCTGGGCCAAGATACCTATCGAGAAACCACCTTCACCCTGTTCATGTTCGTGGGCATGGCCTCCAGCCTGAACATTCTGCTGGGCTACACCGGGTACGTCAGCTTCGGCCACATCGTCTTTTTCGGGCTGGGCGGCTACATGGGATTTTATCTCATCAGCCAGCAGGGTTGGCCCCTGTACGTGGCGGCCCTGGGTGGGGGGGCCCTCTCCGGGCTTCTGGCCGGACTGCTGGGCCTGGCGGTCCTGCGCCTGCGAGGGGCGTATTTCGCCCTGGCCACCATCGGCATCAACGAGGCGGCCCGGGCCTTTGTCAGCAATTTCGGGCCCTTTGGCGGGGCTACGGGGCTCAATCTCACCTTTGCCACCTACAATGCCTATGGCGGCGCCTCCCAGGCCCTGTGGATCACCTTTATCTGCCTGTGGGTGGTGACTCTGGCGATTCTCATTGCCAGTCTCCTGGTGAAACATTCCCGCTTCGGGCTGGGGCTCATGGCCATCCGGGAAGACGAGGACGCGGCCATGGTCATGGGTGTGAAAGCCCCCCAGGCCAAAACCCTGACCTTCATGATCTCGGCATTTTTCCCCGGTGTGATCGGCACCCTGTACTTTTTCAAGAACGGCAACGTGGAACCGGGCGACGCCTTTCAGCTGCACATGTCCATTGAAGCCCTGGTGATGGTCATGCTGGGCGGCCAGGGAACGGTTCTGGGGCCCATCCTGGGGGCGGTGACCTACCAGGGCCTGAGAGGCTATCTGCTCACCAGTCCCATTTTCAAGAGCCTGCATCTGGCGGTGGCCGGCCTTTTCCTGCTCCTCATCGTGCTGTTCGTGCCCGCGGGCGCGGTGGGCTGGCTCCGGGCGCGCCTGCCCAAATGGCGAAAGGTGCTGGAATGACCCTCCTGGAATGCAACGGCATCACCAAGCGGTTCGGCGGCCTTCAGGCCGTGAGTGACGTTACCTTCACGATGAAGGCAGGAGAGATTCTGGGCCTCATCGGCCCCAACGGCGCGGGCAAGACCACGCTTTTTAACGTGGTGAACGGCGTCTTTCCTCCCACCCAAGGCCGGGTGATTTTCCGGGGCGAGGACATCACCGGGCTGCCGCCCTATGAGGTGGCCCGGCGGGGCATCGCCCGGGCCTACCAGGTGGTGCGCCCCCTAAATGACCTGACCATCACCGAAAACGTCATGGTGGGCGCCTGTTTTGGCCGGGAGACCTTGTCCTTGGCCGGAGCCGCGAGCGTCGCCGCAGAGGTGCTGGAACTGGTGGGGCTGGCCCACCGGGCTGATCAATTGGCCGGCAGCCTGAATGTGGCTCAGAAGAAGCGTCTGGAGTTGGCCCGGGCCCTGGCCGCCAAACCTTACCTCATTCTCCTGGACGAAGTGCTGGCGGGACTGAACCCCTCGGAAATTGACGGCATGCTGGAGACAATCCGGTCCATCTGCAGGCAGGGGGCCACCATCCTCATGATCGAACACGTCATGCAGGCGGTGATGAGCGTCTCGGACCGGCTCATCGTCCTGGATTACGGCATCCTCATCGCCGAGGGGACCCCGGCCGAAGTGGTCAACAACGAGCAGGTCATTGAAGCTTATCTGGGCGATCCCAAGATGACGGAGCGGTTGATGGCGGGGTGAAGGCGCGACCCAGGGGGCAGGGGCCGCGCACCTTTATCCGCTAAAACTCCCCCTCCCAAACTTTTCGTATTGTGTTGAGAGGCGGGTTTCAATCCATGGAATCATGATAGAGGCGGGATGCGCTTTGCTTTCCCGCCCTACGGTCCGCTGGCCGCGGTGAGATCATATGGCTTTTCTGGAAGTAAGCAATCTGGCGTCGGGGTATGGGGAGGTGCAGATCCTTCGGGGGGTCTCCCTCAATCTGGAGCAGGGCAAGCTTACCACCCTGGTGGGCAGCAACGGCGTGGGCAAGACCACCCTGTTGCGCACGGTGATGGGCCTGTTGCGCCCGTGGCAGGGGAGCGTGACCTTTAAGGGTCAGGATTACACCCGGACGCCTGCCAATGCCCGGGCCAAGGCCGGGCTGGTGCTGGTGCCCGAGGGCCGCCAGCTTTTCACCGAGATGACGGTGTTTGAAAATTTGGAGATGGGGGCTTTTTCGCCCCGGGGGCGGGTCCACGTTAAAGAGAATTTGGAGAAGGTCTTCGCCCTGTTTCCCCGCCTGGCCGAACGGCGTCAGCAGAAGTCGGGCCTCATGAGCGGCGGCGAGCAGCAGATGCTGGCCGTGGCCCGGGGGCTCATGGCCGAACCCGAGGTGCTGATCATCGACGAGCTTTCCCTGGGGCTCTCCCCCTTGCTGGCCCTGACCCTGTTCGAGTCGCTGGTGGCCTTGAAAAATCAGGGCCTCACCATGCTGCTGGTAGAGCAGAACGTCAGCATGGCCCTGGCCGTGAGCGACTATGCCTACGTCCTGGCGGAAGGCAGGGTGCACCTGGAAGGACCGGCCCGGGAGCTGATGCAAAATGACGAAATCCGCAAGACCTACCTGGGGATTGCCCATTAGGGGATCACTTGGAAAAAAAGAGATGCCCCGACCCCGCCTGAGCTCTTGCCGCCCGGTTTGCCTGTACCGTCCACATTTTCCTGAAAATCGCCTCTAAGGAAGTAAGGGGTAACATATGGCGAAGTCAGCCTTTCTTTTTCCCGGCCAGGGGTCCCAGTACGTGGGCATGGGGAAGGACTTCCACGATGCCCACCCCAAGGTCCGGGAGCTTTTCGATCTGGCCGAAACGGTTACCGGCCTGCCGCTCAGGCGCCTGTGCTTCGAGGGGCCCATGGAGGAACTGACGGAGACGGTGAACCTGCAGCCCGCGGTGACCGTGGTCAATATGAGCGCCTTTGAGGCCCTGGCCGAGGCGGGGGTGCGCCCCGCGGCCGTCTGCGGTCACAGCCTGGGGGAATTCAGCGCCTTGTATGCCGCGGGGGTGCTAAGCGCCGCGGACACCCTGGCCGCAGTGCGGGAACGCGGCCGCCTCATGCAGCGGGAGGCGGAGCGCTTTCCCGGCGCCATGACCGCGGTGATCGGCATTACCCCCCAAAAGCTTGAGGATTTGCTGGCTCCGCTCATGGCGGAAGGTCCCCTGGCCCTGGCCAATTTCAACACCTCGGAGCAGACCGTGATTTCCGGGGCCAAGGAGATGGTGGCCCGGGCCGGCGACGTGGTGAAGGCGGCCGGTGGGCGCGCCGTGCCCCTGAAGGTCTCGGGGGCGTGGCATTCGCCCTTGATGGCCGGGGCCAGCCAGGATTTCGGGGATTTCCTGGCCAGGCTCACCTTCAACCCGCCCCGGCTGCCGGTGTACCTGAACGCCACCGCGGCCCCGGAAGACGATCCTGGCCGCTTGCGGGAAGCCATGGGCCGGCAGCTGACCTCGCCGGTGCGCTGGGGAGAACTCATCCTCAATCTCAAGGGCCAGGGCACGGACAGGTGGGTGGAAGTGGGTCCTAAAAACGTGCTTCTGGGATTGGTGAAAAAGATCCTGCCCCAGGAGCCGGCTGAGGCCCTGGTCAATGTGGGCGATGTGTCCGCGCTGGAGAAGTTTTTGGCCGGCAGGGGATAGTGGAGTGAGCAGATAGTGGTGAGCAAAATTCTATGAGCCTGCGGCGTTTTGAAAACCATGAAAGGTTCGGTGGCGCAGGCTTTCCAACCTGTGCGGACATCTGGATGGCGGGTGTCCTCCATAATTTTTTCAAAGTAGTTGCTTATGAGCTTGCGGTTCACCCGTAACATATGAAAATTTTTCCCCCTCGCCCCAGCCCTCTCCCCCCGATGGGGGAGAGGGAGTGAATGAGGAACTTTTCATAAAAGTCGCGCATGAGCCTGCGGCTCTTGCAAAACTATGAAAAGCGTGGTGGGACGGCGGTCCCGCCCGCCGTCCCGATGTGCAGGCTGGAGAGCCTGCGCCACCATAGATGATTATTTTTTCGTAACCGAGGCAATGGTTTTCCCGCCGCCCCGGAGGCGGCGATTTTTTCCCGTTAAGGAGAGATGCGTGAAAAACCGGTTGTGTTGGCAAGGGAGCCTTGCCGTGTTTTTTTGCCTCACCATTCTGGTGCTGGCGGGTCCGGCCACAGCCCAGACCGTGAGCGGCGATGACCTGGTCAAGGCCATCAGTATCCTGAAATCCCAGAAGCCCACTGCGGACGACAAGAAGTTCCTGGACAAGGTGTTCGCGGCCCATGCGGAGGGTGTCTTCAAAAAGGCGGGGGTGAAGGGCAGCAAAGAGGAAATGGACCGTTTCAAGGGCAACACCGTCCTCACCTTGCAGATCCTGGACATAATGGCCGGCGGTGACCAGGCCACCTTGAAGAAGCTCACCCTGGACGACCTGGTGGCCGTGTCTTTTGTGCTGATGAAGAAGATGAAAGACATCAAGGCCACGGAGAAGGAATTAAACGACGAGAAATGGCGCAATGAGAAGCTCATCCCGGCGGTGATCCAGGAATTGGCCAAGATGGGCAAGGAACAGGGGGAGGAGACCAAGGAGCCGGCGAAAAAACCCAAAAAGAAATAGGACGATACAAAAGACAGACCCGGGCCTGAGATCATCGGTCCGGATCAGGCAGAGAGCAGGGGGCGGGGCCGCAGGGCCTTTGCCCCCTTGATTATTTTTTCTCCATGACGGTAACGGCGCGCCAGTCGGGGCCGGGCGGTTTGACCTGGTATTCCTGGGAGAGGTAGAGGAATTGCATGAGGTATTCTTCGTCGGGCCGCAGTTCCCGGGCGGCGGCGAAGGCCTTGGCGGCCTCGGAGAAGCGGCGCTGGCGGAAATGGGCCAGGCCCGTGTGGTAGAGATCGAGGAATTGGGCCATCTCCCCGGTGGGCGCCCCCGCGGCCAGGAGTTCATAGATGGTCAGGGGCTGGGTCTTGCCCTTGACCAGCACCTGGTCCACCTCCCGCATGGTGAACTGGCCCTCCAGGGCGCGGGCCGTGGCCTCGCTGATGAGGATTTCGGTGCCGTAATACTTGTTCAGGCCCTCCAGGCGGGAGGCCAGGTTGACGTTGTCGCCGATGGCGGTGTAGTCGAAGAGGCGGTCCGAGCCCATGTTGCCCACGGCCACGGGACCGGAGTTAATGCCCACGCCGATGCGCAGGAGGGGCCGGCCCCAGGCCTGCCAGTCCCGGTCCAGGGCCTTCAGGGAGGCCACCATGTCCAGGGCGGTGCGGCAGGCCCGGGTGGCGTGGTCGGGCTGGTCCAGAGGCGCGCCGAACAGGGCCATGATGGCGTCGCCGATGTACTTGTCGATGGTGCCCCCATGTTGGACGATGATGTCGCTCATGGGATTTAAAAAGTCGTGCAGCACTCCCACCAGGGCTTCCGGGGAGAGGGTCTCGGACAGGCCGGTGAAGCCGCGGATGTCGCAGAAGAGGATGGAGAGTTCCCGGCGCTCGCCGCCCAGTTGCAGGCGCTCGGGATGGCGAATGATCTCCTCCACCACGGTGGGGGCGACGTAGGACTGGAAGGCCTTTTTCAGGCGGGCCCGCTCCCGTTCTTCGGTGAGGAAGCGTTCGATGGTGATGCCGGTATAGACGCCGAAGATTTGGATCAGGGGGTAAAAGATTTCATAGATATAGCCCAGATACCGGAAAACGAGATAGTTAATGATGATATAGCCTTCCACCAGGAGCAGGGTAAAGACAAAGGCCAGGGCCGCGGTCATGCGGGGCAGGGTCAGGGCCAATAACACTCCCAGGACGATGACGATGGCCATGCCGGGGATGGGCGCCATGGGCAGGGTTTGCAGGAAATGGCCGGACATAATGTTGTCGATGACGGTGGCCTGAATTTCAATGCCCGGAAAAATGCCGGCAAAGGGGGTGACCCGGAGGTCGTAGATCCCCTCCGCGGTGGCGCCCACCAGCACCAGCTTATCCTTGAGGGCCCCCCGGGGGATACGCCCCTTAAGGACGTCCACGGCCGAGTAGGTGGGAAAAGCCCCGGGCTGGCCCAGGTAATTAATGAAAAGCCGGCCGAAGCGGTCCACGGGGAGGGGATATGGCCCCAGGCGCACCTCTTCCACCCCCAGGCGGGACAAGGTGATGCCCAGGGGGGGCCTGTCAATGGCATGTTGCACGGTGACCAGGGGCAAAGGCGCAAAGATGTCCGGGCCGTACTTCACCCCCAGGTAGAGCCAGCGCATGCTGCCGTCGGGATCGGGCACCAGGTTGAAATAACCGCCGCCGGCCGCGGCCTCGGTGATTTGGGGCAGGTTGACTTCCACCCCTTCCGCACCCACCAAGGGGATGCCCTGGACGTCTTGGTCCAGCAGGCGGATGAGGTTGAAGGTGCTGGCCTGGATGGCCGAAGGGCCCATGAACTTGCTGGCCTGGAGCTCTCCCTGTTTGCCGCCCACCTTACGGAAGAAGAAGCCCAGGATGGTGGGGGGAGGGGCGCCGATGGCTTCAGCCAATTTGCGGTCCACGTCGGCCCGTTTCTCTTCTTCTTTGAGCAGTGTGGCCACGCGGCCGGGAACATCGCCCAGCCCCTGGCGCAGGCGACGCAGCGCCTTGATGGCCGCAGTCTCCGCCCGCTCGGCGAAGATGATGTCCAGGCCGATCACCCGGGGTTCCGCTTCCTTGAGGCGCTTCAGGAATTCGGCGGTGGTCTCCCGGGGCCAGACCCAGGCGCCCATTTCGGCCACGCTCTTGTCGTCCACGGTGACAATGGCCACCAACCCGCTGGCCGGGCGGGCTCCCCGGAAGAGGAATTTCAAATCATAGAGCTTGAGTTCGATGAATTCGGTGAGGGGCAGCTTAAAAAACATGAGGGCCAGGACCATAATGGTGACGACGGTGACGATGTGCAAAATGTGGTTGGCCATCAGGGCGCGCAGCCTGGATTTGCGGGGCTGGGCTCTTTTCGAGGAAGCTGCTTCCATGCAGCCCATCCTAGCATACCTGAAGAAAAAATACTAAATCTTCCGCGCAGACTCTGATAGACTCGAAGCCATGAAAGAGACGGGAAGGCGCAAGGACCTTCCTGGAGGAAACCTTCCAGAAACAAACGGGGCATATCATGACTGATGAGACGGCGGGGCATCAGCCTGAGCGGTATGACAAGTTTCACCGGGAGTTGCATGACCTCAAGGAAGAGCTGCTGAAGATGGCCCGGCTGGCGGAAATGGCCATCGATTCGGCCATAACGTCAGCCCTGGAGCGGGATAAGAAAAGGGCGCGCCAGGTTATAGCCGGCGACGCCGCCATTAACGAGATTGAAGAGGCCATCGACGCCCACTGTGTGCGGCTCATCGCCCTTTACCAGCCGGTGGCCATAGATCTGCGCCAGGTCATGGCCGTGGACCACCTCATTGTGGAACTGGAGCGCATCGGCGATCTGGCCGTAAATATCGCCGAAGAGACCCTGACCCTGGAAAACTTTCCGAGTGAGGCCCTGCACCGGGATCTGTCCCGCATGGCCAAGATGGTTTTAGATATGGTGCGCAAGAGCCTCGCCGCTTTTCTGGAGCATGATGCGGCCCAGGCCCGGGAGGTGTGCAAGGCCGATGACGAGGTGGATTACCTAGACCGCAGCATTATCCAGGACCTGCTGGGGGATATGGTGGACAACGAGGCCATCCCCGTGTGCCAGAGCCAGATCAACATCGTCCGGAACCTGGAGCGTACCGGGGACCACGCCACCAACATCGCCGAGCAGGTGGTTTATATGGTGGAAGGGGAAAGCGTGCGCCACCGGTGCCAGGGGTAGAGGGGCGGGGCAGGTGTCATGCCAGGTTGCAGTCAACTGACAATGAAATGGAGCCGGAGGCTTCAGCCTGCGTCTGCACAGGCTGGAAAGCCCGTGCCACCGTTTAACGGCAACCTGGTATCAGATGTGAGGTTCTGGGCTTGGGGAGTGGGGGGCTGTGTTAAACCCAATTGGGCGCGAAGCTCTGCTTCGCATCCTTAACGTTCAATCCCCTATCCTTCAAAACAGCGCCAGGCAGAGCCTGGGGGGAAGGGCGTTCCCGGGCGGGAGCCTGGGAACGAGGATGAGGACAGAGGCCGCGGAAGGTCCCCTTCTGGGGAGAATGCAGGGCAAACTTCCCGGCATCCTTGACAAAGGAAGCCGGGAATATTAATTATTTAGGGTTATGATGGAAAATCCGGGCTCGCTGGGGGACCGCTTGACGGAACGGGAGACGGTCATTTTAAGGACGGTCCTGTCCCAGTATATCGCCACCGGCGAACCGGTGGGGTCCCGCACCGTGGCCAAGGTTTCGGGGCTGAACCTGAGTCCCGCCAGCATCCGCAACCTGATGGTGGATTTGGAGGAGAGGGGTTATCTTTTGCAGCCTCACACCTCCGCGGGCCGGGTGCCCACTCCCCTGGGGTTCCGCTATTATGTGGACTGCATCCTGCCCGTGCAGGAGTTGGGCCCGGCCATGCAGAAACAGATCGACGAGGCCTTCAACCCCCCGGCCGCGGATCCCCAGGAGCTGTTCCGCCAGGCTTCACGGGTGCTGGCCGAGGCCTCGGGGCATCCGGCCCTGGTGCTGACTCCCCGGCCCCAGGCGAGTTGCCTCCGGCATATCCAGTTCATCAGCCTGGGGGGCGAGGCCGTGCTCACTGTCATTGTCTCCCAGGATCAACAGGTGCAAAGCCGGTTCGTGCACAGCGGCGCGTCCTACACCCAGGAACAGCTGGACCGCTTCAGCCGCTACTTAAACGACTTGTGTCAGAACCTGACCCTGCGGGAGGCCCGGCAACGTCTTCTGGCCCAGTTGCAGGAAGAAAAGAACCTGTTCGACCAGATGGTTTCCCAGGCCTTGAACCTGAGCCGTCAGGCCCTGGAAGACGCGGACGAGGAGGAGCTGTACATCGACGGCACCAGCAAGATTCTGGACTACCCCGAAGTGGCTGCGGACGTGGAGAAGATCCGGGCCATCTTCAAAGCCTTCGAAGAGAAACACCACCTCATCACCCTGCTGGACCAGACCCTGGCCTCGCATGGCGTGCGCATCATCATCAGCCCCGAAGAGCACTTTCCGGAGATGCAGCTTTCCCTGGTGGCCTCCGCCTACCGGTGCGACCAGGCCCCGGTGGGCAGCCTGGGCATCATCGGGCCCATGCGCATGAACTACGCCCGGCTGGTTCCCATTGTACGGTACACTGCCTCCCTGGTTACGCAGTGGCTCAATAAGCGACAAGGATAAAAAATTCGGGGGTCCGAGACAGGCCCCCTTGCCGGAAGGAAATTCCGCACTTAATTTAAAATATTAAGTGGGAGGCTGCAGTAAGTTATGTCCCAAACCGATAACGCTGGCAAGGAACCTAAACCTTTCGCCGCGGAGGAAGTTGAGCCTGAGGGAGGGCAATCTCCTGAAAGCCCGGAGGAGGCAGCCGATCTGGCCGCCAGGCTGGCCGAGAAAACGCAGGAGGCTCAGGACAACTACGAAAAATTCGTCCGCGCGGTTGCGGAAATGGAAAATATGAAGAAGCGCCTGGAGCGGGAGCGGGGGGAAGTGGTGCAGTTCGCCAACGAAAACCTCCTGAAGGAGCTCCTGCCGGTGCTGGACAACCTGGAACGGGCTTTGGAACACGGCCGCCAGTTCGAAGCCCCCGATGGCATGATGGAAGGGCTGGACCTGGTGCAGCAGGACTTTCTCAAGGTGC
Organism: uncultured Desulfobacterales bacterium; assembly: GCA_964522695.1. Classification (GTDB taxonomy): domain Bacteria; phylum Desulfobacterota; class Desulfobaccia; order Desulfobaccales; family 0-14-0-80-60-11; genus VGSQ01. Next base: position 18,020 of record CAZFWX010000004.1, on the reverse strand, counting down.
TGGGCCGGTTCGGCGTTTCCCCCCTGGAGTCGGTGGGGCAGCCTTTCAACCCAGCGTTTCATCATGCCGTCATGGAAGAAGAAGCGCCGGAAGTGGCCGATCAGACCGTGCTCAAAGAATTGCAGCGTGGCTACCTGCTGCACTCGCGCCTTTTGCGTCCGGCCATGGTGGTGGTCTCCCGCAATACTCAGTCAACCTCATCCAGAGTGGATGTGAAAGTTTAGGATGTGAAAGTTCAGGAGGAATGTCTCAATGTCTAAAACCATCGGCATCGATTTGGGCACCACCAACTCCTGCGTGGCCATCATGGAGGGCGGGGAGCCCAAAGTCATCGCCAATACGGAAGGCGGCCGCACCACCCCCTCGGTCGTGGCCTTCACCGACAGCGGTGAGCGCCTGGTGGGTCAGATCGCCAAGCGCCAGGCCATCACCAACCCGCTGAACACCGTATTTGCGGTGAAGCGGCTCATCGGCCGCAAGTTCGAGGACCCGGAAGTGCAAAAGGATCTCAAGATCCTTCCCTATAAGATCGTGCGGGCCGACAACGGCGACGCCCACCTGGAAATCCGGGGGCGGGCTTACAGCCCCGCGGAAATTTCCTCCATGATCCTGGTCAAGATGAAGCAGACGGCCGAGGAATACCTGGGGGAGAAAATCACCGATGCGGTCATCACCGTGCCCGCCTACTTCAACGACGCCCAGCGCCAGGCCACCAAGGACGCGGGCCGCATCGCCGGCCTGAACGTCCAGCGCATCATCAACGAGCCCACCGCGGCCTCCCTGGCCTACGGTCTGGACAAGAAGAAAGATGAGCGCATCGGCGTCTTCGATCTGGGCGGCGGCACCTTCGACATCTCCATCCTGGAGATCGGCGAAGGCGTCTTCGAGGTCAAGTCCACCAACGGCAACACCCACCTGGGCGGCGAAGACTTCGACCAGCGCATCATCGACTTTCTGGCCGACGAATTCAAAAAAGACCAGGGCATTGATCTCAGGTCCGACAAGATGGCCTTGCAGCGCTTGAAGGAAGGGGCGGAGAAGGCCAAGATGGAGCTCTCCACGTCGCTGGAAACCGAGGTGAATCTGCCCTTTATCACCGCAGACGCCACGGGCCCCAAGCACCTGCTCATCAAGCTCACCCGGGCCAAGCTGGAATCCCTGGTGGCCGATCTCATCGACAAGCTGGAAGGCCCCTGCCGCCAGGCCCTGAAGGACGCCAACCTCTCCGCCCAGGACATAGACGAGGTGGTGCTGGTGGGCGGCATGACCCGCATGCCCAAAGTGCAGGAGAAGGTCCGGGAAATCTTCGGCAAGGAGCCCCATAAGGGCGTCAACCCCGACGAGGTGGTGGCCGTGGGCGCAGCCATTCAGGCCGGGGTGCTTAAAGGCGAAGTGAAGGACATCCTGCTGTTGGACGTGACCCCTCTGTCCCTGGGCATCGAAACCCTGGGCGGGGTCTTCACCCGCATCATCGAGCGCAACACCACCATCCCCACCCGCAAAGGGCAGGTATTTTCCACCGCGGCGGACAACCAGACCGCGGTGACCATCCACGTGCTCCAGGGCGAGCGGGAGATGGCCGATGCCAACAAGACGTTGGGGCGCTTCGAGCTTTTCGGAATTCCTCCGGCCCCCCGGGGCATCCCCCAGATCGAGGTGACCTTCGACATCGACGCCAACGGCATCGTCCACGTCTCCGCCAAAGACCTGGGCACCGGCCGGGAGCAGTCCATCCGCATCACCGCGTCCAGCGGCTTGAAAGAGGACGAAATCAAGCAGTTCATCAAGGAAGCGGAACTGCACGCCGAGGAAGATAAAAAGAGAAAGGAACTGGTGGAGGCCCGGAACCACGCCGACACCTTGATTTACACCACCGAAAAGACCCTGAAAGAAATGGGCGACAAGGTGGACGCGGCCACCAAGAGCAACATCGAGTCCCACATCGCCAGCCTGAAGACGGCCATGGAAGGGACGGACCTGGAGGCTATCAAAAAGGAGAGCGAGGCCCTGATGCAGGCCTCCCATAAGCTGGCCGAGGCCATGTACGCCCAGGCCGGCCAGGCGGGCGCGGCCGGGGCTGCGGGCGCCGCGGCCGGAGCAGCGGCGGGCGCCGCCGGCGGCGAACACGCCAAGAAGCCCGAAGAAGACGTGGTGGAGGCGGAGTTCGAGGAAGTGAAGTAAGCCAAGACCATCAAGACAACGAAAAAATCCAAGGGCGGGCGGCCGGCAGGGCGTTCGCCCTTTTCTATTTTTCCTGTGATTGTGGTATATTGCCTCCGTTAGCCGCGAACCGTCCCAGCCTGAAGATTTTGTCAGCCTTTACCGCCGGGCCTTTAAAGAGCATGGGTCCTGAGCTTTTTGGAACGTGCGCGAACTGGAATATCCGGATCGTGCAGACGCCTTGGCCATTACGCGCTATTTGCGTGTGGAGGGGAACCTGGTGGCCCGCCGCCTGGCGGAGCAGATTGAGGAGGCTTGCCGTGCCCCTCACTCGGCTGCAGTCGCACGTATTGCGCCTCTTGGCGGCGCACCGCGATCCGGAGAGCTATGTGGCGGGAAGTACGCCTCTCAATCTCAGCACCCGGCGTTCCTCGGATGATATTGCCATTTTTCACGATCGCGAAGAACGGGTAGCCCAGGCTGCCGAGGCCGACGGCGCCATCCTGCAAGCAGAAGGTCTTGAGGTGGTCTGGCTCAGACGGGAGCCGGCCATTTACACCGCAGAAATACGGGTGGACGGCGAGCGGACCCGGCTTGAATGGGTGGCGGACAGCGACTTCCGGTTTTTCCCCACGGTAAAAGATGAGCTTTTCGGTTACGTGTTGCATTAGGTGGATCTGGCCACTAACAAGGTCATGGCCGCGGCCGGGCGGCAGAAGCCGGCCGATCTGGTCGATCTCCTTGCCATTCATGAGCTGATTTTGCCCTTGGGGGCAGTGATCTGGGCGGCGGTGGAAAAGGCCCCGGGCTTTACGCCGGAGGGATTGATTGCTGAAATCCGTCGCAATTCTCGCTACCGTGAGGAAGATTTGCGCAGCGTGCTCACCGTTGAGCCCATCGACCCCTTGGCATTTTACAGCCGTCTGCGCCATATTCTAGAAGAAGCTGAGGCTTTTGCGGCGCGCATGCCCACGGCCAAAATCGGCCTGTGTTCCTGAAAGACGGGCAGGGGTGCAGCCCGACCCCAACCGCCTGGACGAATACGTCACCCATGCGGGCCGGCGCCGCGGCCACTGGCCGGGCAGTTCGGAAATCGGCCATGCCATGTTGGAGTATTACCGGAAGCATGGCACCCCTTGAAGTATCTTTATTGAGGGCCTGGCAATAGCTAGATTGAGCTATTTTGTTCGGAAGGTTCTTGAGAGTTTTTAAGCTTGGTCCCGCGCATTTTTCAAGAAGTTTCCCCGCCCGCATCTCCGCTTTTCCCCTCTTCTCTTGGCAGTCTCTCCAGAATTTGCTAAGTTCAAAATATCGTTACCCTATCTCTCTGGTTATTGAGTCCCCATGATGAAAATTACCTATCGCTTGGTTCATATTGCCTTGCTGGTTATCGTCTGCTGCCTGCCGGCCTGTGTGGAATTGACTCCTCCCGGCGCGGGTTCGGGGCCGCTCTTAAAAGATCATGCCGACACCCTGTTCCAGGAAGCCGAGGACTTTTACCGGCGCCAGTCCTACCGTCAGGCGTACCAGCGCTACGTGGCCTATCTGCAGCGTTACCCCAAGGGTCAGGACGTAGGGCGGGCAAGACTCAGGGAAGCCGAATGTCTGGGCCTGCTGGGCGATTGGGAGGGGTCCCTGCGCCGCTATCAGGGCCTGTTGGCCAGCGGGGTGGAGCCGGAGACGGCCCAGAAAGCCCGCTTCGGCATCGGCCGGGCGGCCTTCCGGCTGGGGCGCTACCAGTACGCCACCCAGGTGCTGGAAAGCCTCACCGCGGCCCCCCTGCCGCCCCAGATGCGCTTTTCCACCAATGCCCTCTTGGCGGAAATCGACCTGAAGCAGGGCCAGGTGTCCCAGGCCTTCGCCCGGTTGCGTCTGGCCGGCCAGGACCTTTCGGCCGGCGACCATGAATGGTTCGACGACCTCAAAACCCGGCTGGTGGAGCAGGCCACAGCCGCGGAACTGGAGCAGCTGGCCAATCTGTACCGGGACACGCCGCTGTCCGCGGCCCTGCTGGCCCGGCTGGCCCGGATCGCCCAGGAGGGGGGGCGCACCGCTGAGGCCCAGCAGTGGCTGAACACCCTGCGGGAGCGGTATCCGGAAAGCCCCGAGGCCCAGGGGGCGCTGAAACCCGTGGGACGGCGGGCGGTGGTGTGTCTGTTGCCTTTGGCCGGAGATTTCGCCGAGCCGGGGCGCAAGGTCAGGCAGGGGATGGAGTTGGCGGCCCAGGGCGGGTCCTTGGAGCTGGTCTTCAAGGACTGCCCCAGCGATCCGGAAGCCGCGGCCAAGGTGGTCCGGGACCTGGCGCAAGACCCCCGCTACCTGGCCATGATCGGCCCCCTCACTTCGGGGAACGCCGGCGCCGCGGCCAAGGCCGCCCAGGAATCGGGCATCCCCCTCATCTGCCTGGCCCAGAAGGGGGGCCTCACCAGCACTGGACATTTCGTCTTTCAGGTGGCCCTGACTGCCCGGGCCCAGGTGAGGGAACTGGTGCGCTTCGCCATGGGCAGCCGGGGAGTGAGGCGCTTTGCCGTCTTTGCCCCGGATTCGGCCTACGGCCGCACCCTGAGCCAGGCCTTCGGGGATGAGGTGGCGGCCCAGGGGGGGACGCTGGCGGCCAAGGAAACGTATAGTCCGGGCACCCAGGACTTTACCGTGGATCTGGGGGGCCTGTTGGCGCAACACACGCCGGGCACCGAGGGAGAGTCCGCGTTTGAAGCCCTGTTCATTCCCGACGATGCCCCCACCGTGGCGGCCATTGTCCGGCAGATATCAGACAGTTCCCTCAAGAAGGTCTTGCTGCTGGGGACCAACCTGGTCAATCCCGCCGGCTCCCAAGGGGCAGAAGTCCGGACTCTGGAAGGCATCGTTTTCCCGGATATCTTTTTCCGGGGCGATAACCAGCCTGCGGCCCAGCAGTTCCTTACTGCTTTTGAGCAGCGCTTCGGGGGGCAGCCGGACTACCTGGCCGTGCAGGGGTATGTGGCCGTGCGGGCCCTGGCCCAGGCGGTGGCGGCCCGGCCGCCGGCGAGCCGGGCGGAATTGGCCCAAACCCTGCTCTCCGGCAGGGATTTCCCTGATCTGCCCTGGATGCGCGGCTTTCTGAGCGACCGCCAGGCGGATTTGGCCCTGTATATCCTGACGGTCAAGGATGGGCGGGTGCAACCGGCCGCGGCTGCGGCTACGCGTCCTTCGGTCTTATGATCACCCGGGTTCCCGGCTTTGCCGTCGGACATGCCAGCGATTATAAGAACGTCACGGGCTGCACGGTGATCCTGTGCCCCCCGGGGACGGTGGGGAGCGTGGACATCCGCGGCTCCGCCGCGGGCACGCGGCAGTTGGACGCTCTGCTGGGGTTTCACATCGTCAATGAGATCCACGCCGTTTTCCTGGCCGGGGGCAGCGCCTTCGGTCTGGATGCGGCGGGCGGGGTCATGGAATTTCTGGAGGAGCGGGGCCGGGGATTCGACGTCACCGTCACCCGGGTGCCCATTGTGCCCGGCGCGGTGATTTATGACCTGTCGGTGGGCAATTGCCGGGCCCGCCCGGACCGGGCCATGGGGTATACGGCCTGTCAAGCGGCCCGCGCGGAACCCCAGGGCGACGGCAGCGTGGGCGCGGGCGCCGGCGCTACAGTGGGGAAACTGCTGGGCATCCACCAGGCTACCAAGGGCGGCCTGGGCACCGCGTTTGTGGAGGGCCCCGGGGGCCTATTGGTGGGAGCTCTGGCCGTGGTCAACGCCTTCGGCGACGTGCGGGACCCGGCCACCGGCGCCATTCTGGCGGGGGCCCGGACCGCGCCGGACAGCCGTCAGTTCGCCGATGCAGTGAGCCTTATCCGCCAAGGGGTGGTGCGTCAAAAATTCGGCGAGCCCAATACCACCATTGGCGTGGTGGCCACCAACGCCCGGCTCACCCGGGAGCAGGCCCAGAAAATGGCCCAGATGGCCCAAAACGGCCTGGTGCGGGCGGTGGCGCCGGTGCACACCCTGTTCGACGGCGACATCGTCTTTTTCCTGGCCAAACCGGAAGTGGACACGGACCTCCACATCCTGGGCCTCTTGGCGGAAACCGCCTTGATTGAGGCGATCCTCAGTGCGGTGAAAAACGCCCACGGCCTGGGGGTGCTGCCCAGCCATGCGGATTTGGCGGAAGGCAAGATAGTTGGGGGAGGGGGCCAGGGACCCCGGTGAATCGACAGAATCTGGAAGCCCATGCCGCCAAGAGACTCACTGCCTGGAAAGGCAGCGGGAGGATTGACGGGGCCGGGTGACAAACCCGCCCCTGCAAATTTTGCCCCTCTGCCGGGAAGGAAAAGAGAGGCGCATGTCCTTAAGTCCGCTCATGAAATTTTCTGTTGATCTCATCGTCTTCGATTTGGACGGCACCCTGGCCGACTCACTGCCGGACCTGACTGCCGCGGTCAATTTCACCTGCCGCACCCTGGGCCTTCCGGAGCATTCTCCCCAGGACATCATGAAGATGATCGGCGGCGGGGAGAGGAATCTGGTGCGCCGCTTTTTAGGGCCGGACTACCAGGAATTGTTCGACCAGGCCTTGGCCCTTTATATCGACCGCTATAGCGAGCATGCAGGGGACGCCACCCGCCTGTATCCGGGAGTGCCGGAGACGCTGGCGCAGCTTGCGGAGAAGAGGCTGGCGGTGCTCTCCAACAAGATGGAAATGCTCACGCGCCAGGTGCTGGAGGCCCTGGGAGTCGCCCGGTTTTTTGCCGCCATGAAGGGAGGCGACAGCTATCCCGCCATGAAACCGTCGCCTGAACCGCTGCGCGCCCTGATCCGGGAGCTGGGCGCAGCGCCCGGCCGCACCCTGATGGTGGGCGACAAACCCGCGGACGTGCTCACCGGCCGGGAAGCCGGGGCCCACACCGTGGCCGTGACCTACGGCTATGGGGAGTTGGAGGCCCTGACGGCCGCAGGGCCGGAGCTTTTACTGCCGGAGTTGACGGCCCTGCCGCATTACCTCGCCTGACTTCACGCCTTGCATCAGAAATAATTCTCCTTAAATCTGCACAGGCTGGAAAGCCTGCGCCATCATTCAAGAGCCAATAAATCTGACGCTGATAGTGTTGCATTTCAGAAATAACTTATACATAACGACATTAATTCATGCGCATAGACCAAATTCAGTCTGCTTTTGTCATTCTGAGGCGCCGAAGAATCTCATCTTTCAGGAATACAAAAGACCCTTCACCTTCGGCTCAGGGTGACAAAATACAGCCCTTTCAAGATTATTCAAACCTAACCATGCGCAAATATTTCTGACGCCATGTATAACAAAGTCGCTATGGCATATCGGCCATATTCTCCTTCCCTCTTGATGGAGGAGGTCTGGAGTGGCGGTGGTAAATTTTCTTTAGATTTCCTAATCTTGAAAAAGTAGCTCCCCCTCCCGCCAGGGGAGGGGGAGAATGGAGTGCCGGTAATTTTGTAAGGAAATCCTGAAACGCGACACCATTTGGGAGCTACAGCAGGCGCAGGTGGATGTCCGCCGCGGGGGCGCTGTGGGTGAGGGCGCCCATGGAGATGAGGTTGACGCCGGCGGCCGCCACCTGGGGCAGACGGGCCAGGGTCATGGAGCCGGAGGCTTCAAGAAGCGCCCGGGCATTGGTGAGGCGCACGGCTTCGGCCAGAGTGTCATCGTCCATGTTGTCCAGCAGAATGAGGTCCGCGCCGGCGGCCAGGGCTTCCGCCAACTCGGCAAGGGAACCCACCTCCACTTCAATTTTCAGGAGATGATGCACACGCGATCTGGCCAGGCGCACGGCCTCGGTGATGGAGCCCACGGCGGTGATGTGGTTGTTCTTGATGAGGACGCCATCATAAAGACCGAAGCGGTGGTTGCGGCCGCCGCCTACGCGCACGGCGTATTTTTCCAGGACCCGCCAGCCGGGGGTGGTCTTCCTGGTGTCCACGATGGCCACGGGAAAGCCCGCGACCGCGGCCACCATCTGGCGGGTGAAGGTGGCGATGCCGGACAGGCGCATGAGGAAATTCAAGGCGGTGCGCTCGCCGGTGAGAATCGCGGCCAGGGGGCCGTCCAGCGCGGCCAGGGTGGCGCCGGGGGCGACTGCGGCGCCGTCGTGAACCTGGGGCAGGAAGGCCAGGCTCGGCTCCAGGCGGGCAAAGACCCGGGCGGCCACGGGCAGTCCGGCCACGATGAGAGGTTGCTTGGCCCGTATGTGGGCCTGGCCCTCCTGGTCCGGGGGGATGAGGGCACAGGTGGTGACGTCGCCGGGGCCCAGGTCTTCCTCCAGGGCCAGGCCGATCAAGCGGTCCACCAGGGGGGAAGAAAAGGGGAAGTCCACCTAATCGTTGTCCTCCGTCCAGTAAATGGTGCAGGTGCTGTCCAGGCTAACCGGGGTGGCGCCGCCTAATGGCGTATAGTCGCCGATACAATCCCCCGAGCACTCCTGCTTTTCTTCATCCCAGAAATTGCAGCGCTCGTCAATGCAGTACCCCAGGTGGGGGATGGGGCAGATGGGGCGGTTGTCGTCGGTCATGGGGTAAGCTCAGGGGGTTCGCCCTGCGAGTATGCACCGGCGGGACGCTGGCGCCACTGGGGCTTGGGTGAACCGTCAGGAGTCTATTGATTGTCTCTCTAGTCCCTGTTGTCTGAATTATTGACAGTCTCCTGAATTTATCTGCACAGGTGAGGACACCTGTGCCACCAAAGGTTTTCTTGAAATTCTGGGTAATTCCTGGCTATGGGCGCCTAGTTACGGAAAAAACTCAGGTAAAAGGGGGGCACCTGAATCTTTTCCGGCGGGCCCTGCGTGTTACGGCAAGACCGGCTGGAACTTGGGATTGCCATACCGGTCGTACAGACCCCAGTATGCCCCGAAATTTCCCTCCGCGGTTTTCCAGGGCTCATCGAACATTTCAAAAAGAAAAACCGGGATGCCTTTACCCCGGGCATAATTGACGATGGCGTGCGTGTAAGTTTTTTCATTCTCCACGCTGGGGCAGGCCTGGCCGACGCAGGACCCCTGGCTGGGCCAGCCCGTTTCCCCGATGAGGATGGGCTTGCCGTCCGAGCCGTAGCGATCGGGGCGGTGGATTTCCCACCAGGCCCACTCGAAGTTGGCCGGGGCGCCGCCGATGGGGATGCCGGCCCAGAAAGGAAAGACATTCACCATGATGACGTCGCAGTAGGGCTTGATCTGGGCCCCCTGGGCCGGATAGCCCTGGTCGCTGATGGCTGAGTACCAGGACATGCAGGTGGTTACTTTGACACCGTTTTTCCGGGCAGGCGACAGGCGCTCCTTCACATAATTGATATCGGCGATCAAGGTAGCCACGGCAACAGGATCGTTGTTGGCGATGTTGGGGTCAGGCAGGCATTCGTTGCCCACCACCACTCCCACCACGTTGTCGTAGGCGTTGGTAAGATTGATGGCTTCGTTGAGCTGCCAGCGGGTGCAGTGGTCGTCGCCGGGATTGTCATGGCAGGTGTTCTTTACGGAAACACCTAAGAAGATTTTCAAATCAGGGTAATGGGATTTTGCCAGGGGAATGATCTTATTCTGGCCGTTTTCCAGGCCGAAAGTGCGCAGATAAACGAATTTTGCTCCAGCTATCTTGCCAAGATCGCTGATGATCTCGTCATCAGTGAGGGTGAACCGCTCCGCGGGGCTCCGGTCCCGGTGGTAAGGGGAATAATTCACGCCGGTAAAGTTTTCCTCGGACAGGAGCAGCAAAGGGAGAGAAGCGGAATATGAGCTGACGTTGCAGCAGCCGCGATCAGGCAAGAGCCCGCCCAGAGCCGCACACATCGCCAACGCCAGTCCCCAAAGACACGCTCTCCTCATGGTTAACCTCCAGGAGCCAAGGTTGCCGTCAGTCTTCACGAAACCCTTACAAACCTGGGTTGGCTGGTCACAGATAGCTCCTAAGTCGGCGCGCGTCTGCTGCAAACAAGGCCGGGATGAATAATCTCTCCTTCGCCAGGCCTGGTTCTTTTGGCATCAGCCGATCAAGGAGCGCAGGCGCTTCTGGTGGCTTTTGAGTTTCCCCATCTTGTCGTTCAAGGCCTGGAGGCGTTCCTGGTCCCGGGCCACCACTTGGGGGGGGGCCTTGGCCAGGAAGTCCTCGTTGGCCAGCTTGGTCTGGACCTGGGCCAGTTCCCGGGAGAGCTTGTCCATCTCCCGGTTGAGGCGGCGTTCTTCCTCCCGGAAATCGATGAGGCCGGCCAAGGGCATGATCAGTTCCACGGTGCCGCCGCCGGGGGCCAGAACCACGGCCTTGGCCGAGGCCTCGGGCGGTGGGCCGCCGGGATTGAAAGAGAACTTTTGCACCCGGGTCATGAGGGTGACGGCGGGGGCGTGGCGCTGGAGGACCTCAAGGGAACGGGATTGCTCGCTCACCGCGACGATCTCAACGGGAGCGCCGGTGGACACATTCATTTCAGCCCGGAGGTTGCGAATAGCGGTGATGGTCTCCATGACCAGGGTGAGCCCGGCTTCGGCGTCCGGGTCGATGAGTCCGGGGTCGGCGGCGGGGAAGGGGGCCACCATGATGCTGCCCTGGGTCCCGGGCAGCTTGTGCCAGATTTCTTCGGTGACGAAGGGCATGAAGGGATGAAGCAGTTTGACGATAGCCCCCAGGGTATCGGCCAGGACCCGCTGGCTGTGGTGACGCGCCGCGGCGTCGGCGCCGGGAGCCAGGGCCGGTTTGATGAACTCGAGATACCAGTCGCAGAACTCGTGCCAGATGAATTGGTAAAGAATGTTGGCTGTCTGGTCGAAGTCGTATTCGTCCAGATGGGCGGCCGTATCCTGGGCCACCCTTTGTAAGCGGCTGACGATCCAGCGCTCCACCGCGGTGAGGGGCAGATCGTCCGGCCGCGTGGGGTCATAATCCCCCAGGTTCATGAGGGTGAAGCGGCAGGCGTTCCACACCTTGTTAACGAAGTTGCGGTAGCCGACGATGCGTTCTTCGGACAGGCGGATGTCCCGGCCCATGGCGGCGAAGGCGGCCAAAGAGAAGCGGAAGGCGTCGGTGCCGTACCGGTCCATGAGTTCCAGGGGGTCGACGATGTTGCCCTTGGATTTGCTCATCTTCTGGCCTTCCGCATCCCGCACCAGGGCGTGGATGTAGACCTCGCGGAAGGGCACCTGGCCCATGCAGTGGAGGCCCATCATCATCATGCGGGCCACCCAGAAAAAGAGGATGTCAAAGGCGGTGACCAGGACGCTGGTGGGGTAGAAGAGCTTCAGTTCCGGGGTGTCGTCGGGCCACCCCAGGGTGGAGAAGGGCCACAGGGCCGAGGAGAACCAGGTGTCCAGGACGTCGGTTTCCTGGACCAGGGAGGTCCCGGCGCAGTGGGGGCAGGCGGCGGGGTCCTGCCGGGCGACGATGACCTGGCCGCAGGCCTGGCAGGTCCAGGCGGGGATGCGGTGGCCCCACCAGATCTGGCGGGAGATGCACCAATCGCGGATATTGGTCATCCAGTCGAAGAAGCTGTTTTGCCAGGTTTCGGGCAGGAGGCGGATGCGGCCGTCCCTGACCGCGGCCATGGCGGGGTCGGCCAGGGATTTGACGGCCACAAACCACTGCTTGCTGATCATGGGCTCCACCACGGTGCGGCAGCGGTAGCAGTGGCCCACGGAATGTCCGTAGCGTTCCACTTTGACCAGGAGGCCGTCGCTTTTCAGATCCTTGACGATTTTCTCCCGGCAGGCGAAGCGGTCCAGCCCCTGGTACTTGCCCGCAGCCTCGGTCATGCGGCCTTCTTCGTCCAGGGCCTTCACAGCGGGGAGGCTATGGCGCCGGGCGATGTCGAAGTCGTTGAAATCATGGGCCGGGGTGACTTTCAACGCGCCGGTGCCGAAGGCCGGGTCCACGTGGTCGTCGGTGATAAGGGGAATCTTGCGCCCCAGGACAGGCAGGCGCAGCATGGCTCCGTGGAAATCCCGGTAGCGGGGGTCGTCGGGGTTGACGGCCACGGCGGTGTCCCCCAGGAGGGTTTCGGGCCGGGTGGTGGCCACGGTGAGGCCTCCTTCCCGCCCCTCCAGAGGATATTTTATGAAATACAGGTGACCGTCTTTGGGTTCGTGCTCCACCTCCAGGTCGGCCAGGGCGGTGCGGCAGCGGGGGCACCAATTGATGATATAATCCCCCTGGTAGATAAGCCCTTCTTCATAAAGCCGCACAAAATTTTCGCGCACAGCCCGGGAGAGGCCCTCATCCATGGTGAAGCGCTCCCGGCTCCAGTCGCAGGAGCAGCCCAGGCGCTTCAACTGGTTGATGATGGTGCCGCCGGATTGCTCCTTCCACTGCCAGACCCGGGCGATGAAGGCCTCACGGCCCAATTGGTGCCGGTCCATGCCTTCGGCGGCCAGCATGCGCTCCACCACGTTCTGGGTGGCGATGCCGGCGTGGTCGGTGCCGGGCATCCACAGGGCATCCAGGCCCTGCATGCGTTTAAAGCGGATGAGGATGTCCTGCAAGGTATTGTTCAGGGCATGGCCCATGTGCAGGGAGCCGGTGATGTTGGGAGGTGGAATGACGATGCAGTAGGGAGGCCGGGAGCCGTCGGCCCTGGCCGTAAAAAGGCCGGCCTCTTCCCAGAATTGGTACCATTTGGCTTCTAGACGCGAGGGGTCAAAGACCTTATCCAGTATATCCGCCATGATTTTCCTTTTATTAGGAAAGAAGTCGGGGGAGGAACGCAAGGACTGAGGCCCTTACTCCCTCCCCCACACCCCGTCCCCTGATATCCTCTTGCCGAGAATGGGGCAGCCGGGGCCGACACCCACCGCCAGCCGGTCACAGCCAGCGGTTGAGTGGGGGACAAGGAAAGGACAGGAACCCCGGGTCCCGGTCCTCTCTTTGCCGCAACAATCTTCTTATGACTCCTGGGCCCAACGCTTTTTCAGGGCCGCAAATTCCCTTTGCACTGCAGTTTCCACCATTTGGGGGAGCGCGTCCCCGGCCAGGCGTTCCAGCAGGCCCTGGACGATGGCGGGCCCGCACTCCTGGGCCAGGCGCTCCGCCACCTGGCCGGCAATGGCGGGAACCAGGCTCTGTTCAATGCGCCGGGCGAGTTCACCGGACAGGGCGCTGGTCAGATAATGCAGGGCCTGCTGCGCCACCTCCTGGGCCTGGGCCTGGATGGGGGCGCAGCCGCCGGGAGCCGCGGCGGCCATTGGCAGGGCCCCGGGGAATTCCGGACCGGAAGGGCCGGTTGCCGGCGCGGGAGTATCCGGCAGCGCAGCCGCCCCGGGGGACAGTTCATCGGGAAAATCCTTGAGCGTGGCCAGCAACTCATCCAGCGATTTATCCGGATCCAGGTCCGGGAGAGGTTGTGTGAGCGCCTCCAAGGCCGGGCCGCCTTGCGACTGGACTCCGGCAGGCAACTCCAGGACGACCTCGGCGGCGGAGTCATCCATCACCTCGGTGAGTTCGATGATCTCTTCGTCTGCGGCAGCAGCAGGCGCCGTTTCCTTGAGTTTGGCAGGCTGGTCCATGGATGCAGGATTTCCCGGAAACCGTGGAATTATCAAGACTAAGTCATGAATTTTGTGAGAAAAGTACCATGGGTGGCCACACCTGTCAAGGAGAACCGGGGGCGAAAACGCATCATAGAGATCGACAAGAAAAATGAGGAGAGGAGGTTTGCGGAAAGATGGAGATGTTTAAAAACTATTTTCAAACCGAGTTGCAATCTCTTCTCATGTTTTTGAGATATTCTGCCGACTATCCTGCAGAGTTGCGAATCAAGGAGGCAAGGAGGGGAGGGGGTGGCCCAAGCTGTCCTGTCCATCCGGAAAAATGATTGAGGTTTTTTCTGTGCAAGAACAAATTTATGCTTGACAGAGAAAACGGGAGGGTCATAAAATGCGTTAACCCAGAACTCTGGGAAAGGTATGAAAACGTTCATCCTGAGAAAGGAGGAATGGGGGAACGGATCCACTGGGGAGGAGATCCCAGGACTCATTTCAAGATTAAGGGGGAAAATCTTATGAAAAAATCTATTCCTGTGGTGGCAGTGGCGGTCTTGCTGCTCTTTGCCGGCATGGCCCAGGCCGAAATGTACTTCGAAGGTTACATGGGCGGTGCCTTTCCGCTGAATTCCGGTATGGGGGCTACGACAGTCCAGCGTCCCGTTGACTTGGGTGGCGGGAGCACCTTCTTTCAGTGGCAGGACAATTCCTTTAACGGCGGGTTCAAACCGGCCTTCCAGGGCGGCGGCAAACTGGGTCTGTGGTTTGAGCGGAGCGGCGTGCTTTCCGGCATCAATTTCCCGAGCTGGATGAAGTACTTCGGCTTCTACCTGGATCTGAGCTACCATCGTCTGGACGTGGGCCGGGAGCACATGAGCACTGTGTTCAACCAGGCTATTGTCAATAACCTTGGCCAGCAAGTTTTAAGAAACCGGTTAGTCTTGCTCCCGGCAGCTGACAACACGTTCTGGACCGAGGGCCACGCCTTCACCATGGCCTTCATGTTTGCCGGCCGTTACGGCTTCCTGAAGGATTCGGAAGTGCCCTTCGGCCGTCTGCAGCCTTACATCGGCGTGGGCCCGGCCGTCCTCTTCTCCAGCATGAATCCCAGTGGCGGCAGTGGCGTCTTTAAGCTGGGTTCCGAATCGGCCGTGAACGTGGCCCTGGCGGTGGAAGCCGGTCTGCGGTGGATGGCCCTGAAAAACGTCTCCGTGGACCTTTCCTTTAAGTACCGCTACGCCAAACCCAGCTACACTTTCAATTACAATGACGTGATCCTCTTCCCGCCGGCGTACGCCACTTCGATCACTCTTAGCCCCACGCTGCACATCATGAGCTTCCAGCTCGGCGCGGCGTACCACTTCTAAGCTCAACTGAGACGACTCACCCACAGGCGGCCTTCGGGCCGCCTTTTTTTGGTTTCGGGCTAACAGGACTGGCAGGAGAGACCTGAGTGAACAGGACCAGTTGGAACTGAGGGATTTCCCGTTGACATCGCCGAAAATCTCTCCTATGGTGAGGATGGCCTATTGGAAAAAATGGGAAACCACAATAACTTTGACGGGGGGGGCAATTCTATGAGGAGAATTATACTTGCTGCGGCTCTCGTGGGGGTTATGCTGGCGCTGGCAGGGCCAGCCCCGGCCGAAATGTACTTCGAAGGCTATATGGGCGGGGTCTTTCCACCCAACTCCACCTTCAATACCACCATCTCTCATTATCCCGAGCGGAATGTCTGGGAAAACCACGACATAACCGCCCGCTTCCTGTCGGCCTTCCAAGGCGGCGGCAAATTGGGCCTGTGGTTTGAACGGAGCGGGGTGCTCTCCGGTGTCAATTTCCCGAGTTGGATGAAGTACTTTGGCTTCTACCTGGACCTCAGCTACCACCGCTTGAATGTGGACCAGGACCGGATGAAAACGGTGTCTTTTGACGGTCGGCCGCCGGTATTCGGAATCGGCGTGCCAGGAATTCCCCTTTCCAGCGATTTTATGAGCGAGGGGACGGCATTTACCCTGGGCTTCATGTTTGCGGGGCGCTACGGCTTTCTGAAGGACTCTGAGGTGCCCTTCGGGCGGTTACAGCCTTACCTGGCGGTGGGGCCGGCCATTCTGTTCAGCAGCCAGAACCCGACCATTAACAGTTTCCGCTACCAGGCGGAAACCGCCACCTTCACCAAGTACACCATCAAGCCCGGTTCGGACTCGACGGTGAGCCCCTGCCTGGCGGTGGAGACGGGTCTGCGCTGGATGGCCCTCAAGAACGTGTCCGTCGATGTGTCGTTCAAGTACCGTTATGCCCGGCCGGACTATGACTACAGCTACCGGGAGCGGATCACCGAGGTTGTGGGCGGCGGCCTGGCTGCGCCCAATCTGCAAATTGTCACCTATAACAACGTGCACAGCTTCAGCCTCAAGCCCACGTATCACCTGCTGAGCTTCCAGGTGGGCGCAGCGTACCACTTCTAAATTGACCTGAAACGGCGAAACCGGAGGCGGCTTGCGGGCCGCCTCTTTTTGTGCGGTCGAAGCGCCTTGTCTTGGCGCCGGCAAACATGATATGGTGAAGCCCGCGCCATGACGGCGCAACCTCCAGCCATGTTCCTCCAGCAACTCATCAACGGCCTCACCACCGGCAGCGCCTACGCCCTCATCGCCCTGGGCTACACCATGATTTATGGGCTCCTGGGGCTGATCAATTTCGCCCAGGGCGAGATCTACATGTGCGGCGCCTTCGTGGCGGTGCTGTTGCTGGCTACCGGCCAGGTGAATTTCTTCCTGGCCTTCCTGGCAGGCATGGGCGCGGCGGCGCTCCTGGGTCTGGCCCTGGAGAGAGTGGCCTTCCGGCCTTTGCGCGGGTCCCACCCCCTGGTGCCCCTGATCAGCGCCATCGGCGCTTCCATCTTCCTGCAAAGCCTGGCCCTGCTTCTTTTCGGCCCCAGCGACCGGCCTTTCCCGGTGCAATTCAGCTTTCAAACCATTGATGTGGCCGGCATGCAGGTTTCCACCCTGCAGGGGGCCATCCTGGGGGCGGCGCTGGTCTTCATGGGGCTCCTGGTGGTCTTCGTGCGCTACACCCGCTACGGCAAAGCCATCGTCGCCTGCGCCCTGGACCGGGACACCGCCCGGCTCATGGGCATCAACGTGGACCGCATGGTGGCCCTCACCTTTATCATCGGCTCGGCCCTGAGCGGCGCGGCCGGCATCATGATGGCCATTTACTACAACGCCACGTACCCCCGCATGGGTCTGCTTCCCGGCCTCAAGGCCTTCAGCGCGGCCATCCTGGGGGGGGTGGGGTCCATCCCGGGGGCCATCCTGGGGGGGCTGGTCCTGGGAGTTGCGGAAAGCCTGGGAGCGGCCTACATCTCCTCGGGCTACAAGGACGCGGTGGCTTTTATCATCCTCATCCTGGTGCTGCTCATCAGGCCCCAGGGGCTGCTGAAGGGACGGGGGGACTGAGGATGGAAGCTTACATCCTGCATCTGGCCATCCTGTCGGGCATCTATATCATTCTCACCGTGGGCTTGAACCTGATCATCGGCTATGCCGGCCAGGTGTCCCTGGGACATGCCGCGTTCTTTGGTTTGGGCGCATACATCTCCGCTCTCAGCGCCATCCACTGGGGCGCGCCCTTCCCGATGGCGCTGCTTCTGGCCATTGCGGGTTCCGGCGCCTGCGGCCTGGGTCTGGGGTTGCCCACCCTGCGCCTGAAAGAAGATTACCTGGCCATTGTCACTCTGGGCTTCGGGGTGATCGTGGATCTGGTGCTTCTCAACCTGGAGATCACGGGTGGCCCGGACGGTCTGGTGGGCATCCCTGCGCCGACTTTTTTTGGGGTGAGTTTCCGGCCGCCGGTGCTCTACCTGCTTCTGGTGCTCCTGGCCGTGGGCTTCACCCTGGCCCTGCTGTACCGTCTGGTAACTTCCTATCACGGCCGGGCCCTCCGAGCCATCCGGGACCACGAAGTGACCGCCCAGGTGATGGGCATCAACACCCCGGCGTATAAGATCACCATCTTTACCCTGGCCGCGGCGCTGGCCGGGATGGCGGGATCTTTGTACGCCCACTACATCACTTTCATCAGCCCGGAATCGTTCGGTTTGCACACCTCCATCCTGGTGCTGAGCATGGTGATTCTGGGCGGCATGGGCTCACTCGTCGGTTCCGTGGTGGGGGCCGTGACCCTGGCGGTGCTGCCGGAATTGCTGCGCCAGGCCCACGCCTACCAGGATTTGATTTACGGAGCTTTGCTCATCGTCCTGCTCATCTGGCGGCCCCAGGGGCTGCTGGGCCGGGGGAAGTTGAGCCTGAAATTTTTACAGAGGAAGGAATGATGATGAGTTTGGGGGGGGGGGGGGGGGGGGGGGGGGGGGGGGGGGGGGGGGGGGGGGGGG
>CAZFWX010000003.1:51358-52435 GCA_964522695.1 uncultured Desulfobacterales bacterium | reverse complement strand
TATGGCCGATTTGCCATGGCGACTTTGTTAAGTTATTGCCGAAACGCAACACTAGATTACTGTGACATAACCCCGCCGGGTGGATTGCCGCCTGGCGGGGTTGGGCAGGCGCCGGCCGATCCGGTACTGACTGCGCTTCTCTCTTCTGCCAGGGCCTTCCTGATTACCATCCTTCTGCCGCTTTGGCTGATCCGGAGAAAAGAAATGCCGGACGACAGGGGCATCACCCTTGAAATTGCCCCATGACATGCGCAAATTTATGGAAAGGCGCAGCATCAATACCAGAGACGGCAGGCACCGCCATCCCTGATCAAGGAAAAAAGCCAGCAGCGCCAATTTCCGTCCCTTGAGAAGGGGTTCCAGCTTCAGGCCAAGGAGGGGGCCATGTTCATTCAGCGATATGAAAAATTCAAGAAAGACGGCGGGGTCGCCGGGGTCTTGACGGCCCTCTGCCTTTTTCTGTTCGTGGCCATCATGGCCATCGTCATCGACCTGGGCCACCTGCATGCCGTGCGCAACCAGTTGCAGAACGCTGCGGAGGCAGGCGCCTTGGCCGGCACCCGGGCCCTGTTTGACATTGAAGGTTATCCCGCCAAAGCCGAGGTCATCCCCGCTACTGACCCGCCATATTGTGCGTTGGCTACCAGCAAAGCCATCGAGACGAGCGGGAAAAACCAGTCCGACGGCGCCTCAGTAAATGTCCTTACCAGCGACGTCGTCAGGGGCTGGTGGGAGTGGTCGGCGGGGAAGACACAAAAGCAGAATACTTTCCAGGCCAAGCCGGAATCCTGTTCCTTGGCTGAGACTAATGCCATCAAGGTGACGGCCCGCCGCGCCGCGGACACCAGCGGCCGGGTCTTTCTGACCCTGGCCCGCATTTTCGGCATGGAGTCTGCGGACGTTCTTGCCACCGCGACTGCCGCGGTGGGCTATGTCAGCGGGCTGCCCCCGGGGCCTTTCAACAATATCGCCATGCAATCGGGGTGGCTGAAGACTCTCACGATAGGAGGCACCTTCAGCTTTTCCCCTGACCACTCTGATAACAGCTCCTGGGCCGGACCCGATACCATTAATAAC
>CAZFWX010000003.1:0-51258 GCA_964522695.1 uncultured Desulfobacterales bacterium | reverse complement strand
CTGTACGGCAAGCCGGTGAGCATCATTGGCGGAACGCCCGGAGGTCCAGTTTCCATGGTTTTTGCCACCCGCCCCAAAATCGTGGAATAGCCCTGCCTGGCTGACCTCAGGGGAAAGGGAAGATTATCTCTTTCCCCTTTACCTTGTCCAAACTTCCCACATCCATCGCCACGTTGGGCCAACGACGGTCCTTTTCCTCAAGACGGTATAATTCTTGCATCATAATAAAGCAGAAAAACCGGACCGGCACGCCGGGCGTTTCCGGCTAAAGCCACCAGGGCCCTTGCGCAGCCAGCCATTCATACTCATGATGATTGGGAGATGCTAAACATCACTCCCTCCGGCTGGCGATCCCGGCGGGCCCCTTGTTTCACTCCGGCCGGACGGTTTGGCGTCTCACGGACCCAGGGGTGCGCCTGATGGGCCGGAGGCACTCTTGGAAGGCAAGCCAGGTTTTTGCGATCCATGCATTCTTGATTGCGTAACACAGGCAAGATTCTTTTTTTCATTCGGGATTTTCTTTATTCTTGTCATCTTGCCTGGCGAGAGAGCCATTGACTATGCACATCAAGACCGATTGCCGTTACTATCTGGGGGACCGCCCCTGCAAGTACCACAAGCTGTACCTGATCACTTGTCCCACCTGTAATTTTTATCAGGCTGCGCCCGAGCGGGTGCTCCTCATCAAGCTGGGCCCCGCGGGCAACGTGGTGCGCACCACCCCCTTGCTCTTTCCCCTGTGGGAGCGGCATCCCAAGGCTCTCATCTATTGGCTCACCGATTACCCCGAACTGGCGCCTCCCAGCGTTGACCGGGTCTTGACCCCGGACTGCCGCAATCAGGCGGTGCTGGAGGCCACCCCCTGGCGGGCCATCTATAATCTGGACAAGGACGCCCTGGCCTGCGCGCTGACGAGCCGGTTGACGGCCCCGGATAAGTACGGCTTCACCCTGGAAAATGGAGTGTGCGCGCCCGTCAACGAGCAGGCCCGGGACAGATGGCTCACCGGCCTGTCCGATACGCTGAACCGGGCCAAAACCACAAGCTATCTCGAAGACATTTTTCACATCTCCGGGTTCACCTACCAGGGGGAGCCCTATATCCTGGAAGCGGCCCCGCCGCCGCTCTTATTGACGGAACCGGACGGCGCCGCGCTGGTGGGCCTGAATACCGGCTGCGGCGGCCGCTGGCCCACCCGCCGCTGGCCCGACGGCCATTGGGCCAGCCTGATCCAGCGCCTGCTGGAGGCGGGCTTGAGGGTCCTGCTGCTGGGCGGCCCGGATGAACATGCCGCCAACCTGGAATTGGCCCGCCGCACCGGCGCCCTCTATCCCGGGTATTTCCCCCTGAAGGAATTCGTGGGGGTGGTGGCCGCCTGCGACCTGGTGGTCACCGGCGTCACCCTGGCTTTGCACCTGGCCCTGGGCGCCGGGAAAAAGGTGGTGGTCCTGAACAACATCTTCAACCGCCACGAACTGGAACTCTTCGGCCAGGGGGAGATCCTGGAACCGGACCTGCCCTGCCTGGGCTGCATGAAAAGCGCCTGCACCCTGGACTGCATGGCCATGATTGAGCCGGAGCGGGTCTTCGACAAGGTCCTGGCCCACCTGGGACGGAAGCCCCGCTCCATCACCCTCCCGGCTACCCGGAGAATCACGGAATCGTCCGGCGCCCGCCTGGCCATCCGGTAAGACCCTTTCCCCTGGCGAACAGCCTTAGGGGCGGCAGGCGTTCCGCCCGCCGGGAGCCGCCTCTGCCCAGTCTGGCAACCGAGGCCGGCAAGGCAGTCCGGCCGGCGCTTACCCCCCCTACCCTGCCTTCTGCACCACCCTGCGGATTCCGGCGGCCCTGACCTCTACGGCGGTTTCACATCCGCTTCCCCGAGGAATTTAAATGGTGCGGCGCTCAAGATAGCGGTTGATGCCCCGGCTGATCCGGGTATAATAAAAGAGTTATGGCCGCAGGCGGCCAGCGGCCGTACCGGGCCCAACAGTGCTCCCATGACCTCCAGATTGCCCCATACCGTCTATATCGCCCCCCGGGGTTTCACCGTCTGGCTCACCGGACTGTCCGGCGCCGGGAAATCCACGCTGGCCAACGCCTTGCGGGAGCACCTGATCCAGGGTGGCTTGCCCAACCTCACCATTTTCGATGGTGACGAGGCCAGGACCCTGCTCTGGCGCGACCTGGGCTTCTCTCGGGAAGACCGGGAGGCCAATATGCGGCGCCTGGGGACGCTGTGCAGCCTGCTCTCCAGCCAGGGCCTGCCCACCATCGTGGCCGCCATCTCTCCCTACCGCGAGGCCCGCCGGGCCATCCGCCAGCAGACCGAAGCCTTTCTGGAAGTCTATGTGTGCTGTCCCCTGGAAGTGTGCGAACGGCGGGATGTCAAGGGCCTTTACGCCCGGGCCCGGGCGGGCGAGATTAAACTCTTCACGGGCATCGATGATCCCTACGAGGCGCCGGAGCACCCCGAGGTGGTGGTCCTGACCGACCGGGAGACGGTGGAGGAAGGAGTGGCCAAGATCGTTAAGGCCCTGCTGGCGCAGAACCTCCTGGAAATCGCGGCGGGCCCGGGAGGAGAGGAAAACCCGCGCGCCGCGGCGTCTGTCCCCAAGGGAGAACAGCCCTCCTGCCCCTGAAGGAATCCTGAATCCTGCCTTGCCCATCAAACAATTGGCGCCCTGACCTGAGAAGTCCCTCACGCCAGGACGCCAATACTCGCCCCTCCTAAGAGTTCAACCCCCGCGTTTTATCTTACCCTCCCCCGGACGCTGCCGCCAGAGAGGGAGAAAATGCCTGGGTCAGGCGGGAATGGATCATAAAGTTGCGCGCCACTTCCCGCAAGGTGGCTGTGGCCCGGCCCCGCTTCTGATAGAGGGGGAAGGGGGTCATCTGGTTGACCGCGGCCTCCACAGCCGGGTCATAGGCCAGGGACCCCAGGACCTGGGGCTGCAAATTCAGGAAGTCGCTGCATACGGTCTGGATGATATCGCTGGACTTCACATCCTGACTGCTTTTCACCATATTGATCAGCAGATAGAGCTGGAAGTCATCCAGCATCTGCTGAAGCCTTTCACCCTTCCCCCTATCCCTTTCCTGCAGCCGTTCGTAAAGATCATGGATGGACTGGATACCTTCTTCCGACTCCTTGTCCCCAATCTGATAAATCAGGGAGAGCACGTCGTCGTCTTTGGAAAAGGCCCGGCAGAGATGCCGGAACAGGGCGCTCTTGATAAAGCCGTAGGCATTCTGCAGGGAAGTCACCTGGTTGGTAAAGACCACGATCTTTCCAGGAGAGGCGTTGAAGAGATCAAGGGTGTTGAAAGAAGTGCCGGCGCCCAGATCCAGCAGGACAAAATCGGCCGGCAGACTCTCAATCTGTTGCATGAGCCGGACTTTCTGGGAGTAGGTGGGATTGGCCGACCCCATAATGTCGTCTGCACCGCAGATCAGGCCGATGCCGTTCACCTCCGTCTCCATAATAATATCTTCCAACCTGGGAATGCGTCTTAACAGAAAATCTTCCAAAGTTTGTGACGGAAAGCGTACCCCCATGAGAGTGTGCAGGTTGGCGCCGCCCAGGTCTCCGTCGATGAGAATGACTTTCTTTCCCATTTCCGCCAGACAAACCGCCAGACCCAGGGTAAAGACGCTTTTCCCCACACCCCCTTTCCCACCGCCGATACTCCAAAGCTTGACGCGAGAACGAATCGACATTGCCTTTCTCCTTAACCTTCTCTACCTGGCTGTTAAAATTCTTCCTCCGGCTCACAAACCCACCAGGACTTGTAAGCCCTGAACCCCGCGGTGGCCATGCCCAGGAAGATCAGGAAGAAACCACAGAACTGAAATGGCGCCAAGTTGACGATCTGGCAGGCCAATCCGCCTGTCAACAGCGCAGTGGCCAGCAGTGTCAGATTGCGATTGGAAAAACGGCGTTTCCGCTCCTGCGTGGCCATGTCATCCCAGCGTTCCCACAAAACGCAGATATCCCGGGGAGTATGGCGGATGCCGTCCTTCAGGGCCTGACGCACTTCCGGCGTGGGCGAAGCCAGTTCCAGTCCCAGCAGCAACTGGTTCTTGTTCTTGTCGGACTGGCTCACCCATCGCACGACTCCGGGGATGGCTACAGACTCCTGGGCCTCCTCCTCGGGAAAACGCAGGTTCACCGGCGCGCCCTTGAGGACGTCAGGCCGCCAGCCGTTTTCCTGGCGGGTGGCCTGCAAGGTGACGACATCCGCAGCTAAATTTTGTATGGTCACCGGTAGTTCCAACTGCCGATCCAATACCGGGTGCCCGACTTCCAAAATGATTGTGGGAAAGCCGTTGATCCCCCCCTCTTCCGCTTGGTCTTTCCTATTCATCTTCTTCTCCTCTCATCCCACCTGATAATTCCCAGTAAAGCCCGGCGTTGCCAATGGCGGCGAAATCAGGTTTTCCCCATCTCTCAACCGGTTGGGGAAGATTTCCCGGTTTTGATCCAGTGGAGGGCCCATAAATGAAACCGGATGGCCCCATATTCCTCTCCGGCTTCGCCTCTCCGGACCAATTCCAGGCGCTGCCGGAGCTGAAGTTGCCAATAAGCGGGGTAATTGATCAGTTGCCCCACCAACTTTCGTCTGACTTGTCTTCGTTTCCTTATACTTTCTTCTAACAGGATAAAATCCTCCGGGTCAGATCTATTATTTGGGTTTTTTCCCCATAAAGTCCCGAACCAGATCGCCAGCCTTGACTAATTTTTCCTCCAGGGTAAGGCCGCTGTTGCTGGGATCGATGTCTATATAATTCTTCAGGCAAAACAGCAGCATCTTGGGAGTGCCTGGGTCGCCGGCCAGGTCCGGGTTGTTCTTCAAAAACTCGCCCACAGGTCCCAAGGAGGGGACCGCGGGTTGAATCTCTTTTTCCGGCTGGGCTGGAGTGACGCCGCTGACTGTGGGCGTGACCTCCTGGGAAGGGGGCTCCGGTTCAGGGAGATTCCTGCCCGGCGCGCCGGGGTCAAGACTGTGGCTTTGCAGCCGCCGTTCATACTCGGCCAGACGCTGCTCCAATTCCGCTGCCCGGGAACTCAGCTTGCCCATTTCAAAGACCATGGCTTCGTACCGGCTGCGTTCCAGGATGACCCGGTCTTCCATGAATGCAAAGGTTTCGCCAAGGGAGCTCTGCCTCAGGGGCGGGCGGCCCAGGCCTGGTTTGACGGGAGGATAATCGAAACGTCCCGGTTCCTGGCCATGCTGCGGCATTTGCGCCCCTAATCCCCCTCCACCCGGAGCAGGATAGGCTGGGGGCCTCCAGTTGTCCCACGCCGGCGCGCCTCTGGCCGAGGGCAGCCGGGCGGCGGCGGAATCTGGGTGAGATCCATATCTGCCGGGGACCGGGCCCGGCGGGGAAACAAGCGTCATCCCGCCGTCCGAGACTCCGGCCACCAAAGTCTGGAGATACTCCCAACGCTCCGGCCGTTGCTTGGCGTCTCCATGGGGAGCGTGCCAGAGGAGGCCCTTCAGCAGGTTGGGGTGGGTCAGCCCTGCACCCCAGGCGGTGTGCAGTAAACGCTGGTAATACTCCTGGGGCGAGGAGGCCGGGGCCAGCAAGGCCTGCATGACATCCTCAAAGGCTGCAATATGATGGAAAAGTTCATCCCAGGAGGGCAGTTCCGGGTCCACACCCATGCCGGCCGGCCGGTGCAGAACCTGGTGACGCTCCAGGAAATCCCATAGTGGCCCGATGGGATACCCCGGACTATGTTCCCAGGGCGCCACCAGCCAGCGCCACGCTTCCTGTGACCGGGAATCCGGCGTAGGGGGCAGCGGCGCCAGCCCCCCTTCTCCATGCACCGTCACCGCCAGTCCCGGCAACTCTTTGGTAGCCGGAGGGATACGTTGGGGCGGCATCTGAAAGTAGTGCAGCTCCCGGCTGCTGCCCGCGTGGGCCACACAGGCGCCTCGCCAATCCCCCAGATGAGCCAGGGCTGCAAAACCGTCCTCGCTGGACACCTCCAGGACAAAGTGGCGGGAGACCTCTCCCGTGTGCATCGCCAGTCCCAGTTGCCCTTCCCGCAGGGCCAGTTCCCGGAGAGTTTTGCTCCAGGAATCCTGAGGTTGGGAAAAGTCCACGCCCAGATCAGAGAAAGGCCAGCCCCTCACCACCGCCAGTTTCCACCCCAACTGGTGATAGCGATTGGCGGTGCGCAGCAGTTCCTCAGAGAGGTCATGGTTCTGCTTCAGGCCCAGAATGCGCCCGATTTCATCCTCTCCGACTCGCACTGCATAATTATCGGGGGCGACCTTACCTTGCGAACCCATCCAGTCTTCCTTCAAGGTTTGCGGCGCGTCTTTGTTGGGGCTCAAGCCGGGGCCACCGGACCCAATCCACGGTATGGAGTTGTGACTCTTGGTGCGCGAACCTGACAACCTGACGTCTCAAGCTTTGGACAGCCACGGCCTGCACCTTGCGGGCCAGGCGAATGACCGGGGGGATGGTGCTTCCTGGCAGAGAAACGAATCCTCAATGCTTATCCTGACGCCGGTGGCGGGATAGAGGCATGATTCGCTCTTTGCCCGGAAAAGAAGTCGCGGTTTCCCCCTCAACCTTCTGGAAAACGAGGCCGGAAATCTTAAAAGGCCCATGAAATAAACAGATACCCGCTTCAAAAATTTCAAAAAACATGCCAATTCCTCGTAAATTTTCAAATAAATAAAGGCAATTAAATTAGTCAGTTAGATAAGGAGCTCCTCTCCGCCATCTTTATTTTTAAGAAAGTGTCTTAATTGGCAAGAACCTGCCTGAAAAAAGAGGATTCTTTCGAGGAAGCGGTTGAACAAGAAGGTCGGATACGTGGGGATGACTGTCAAAGGAGGATTACGGCGCTTCTTTCCTGTTGCCGGCCGAGGCGGACTCCAGGTTCATTTTCTCCAGGGTCCGGGCCAGGTTGGCCTTGGCCTCCTCATAATACGTGGGCCGGATTTCCAGGGCCTTCTGGAAGCATTTGGCGGCATCTTCGTAACGCCCGTCCAAATAATAATGCACCCCGATATTGTTATAGGCCTGGGCCTCGTCGCCGGATTTCAGGAAAGCCTGGAAGGCCTCATCGTAGCGTTTCATGCCGGCCAGCGCCATACCCATCTGGTGCTGGCTTTTCTGGTGCTGGGCGTTGATGGCCAGAGCTTTTTTCAGCCAGGAGATGGCCTTCTGGTAATCCTTAAGCTGTACGTAAGCCTCCCCTAGGGAGGACAGGGCGGCCACGTTGCGGGGATCCTGGCGGACGGCCGCCTCCAGTTCAGGGATGGCCTCCCGGGGCTTGCCGGTGGCCAGCAAGGTGGCGCCCATGAAGTAACGGGCCTGGGGACGGTTAGGATCAAGGCGCAGGACGAAGCGGAAGGATTCCAGGGCCTTGGGATATTGCTTTTCCTGGAAGTGCACCAGTCCTAAGGCCTCATGGGCTTCCAGCATATCCGGCTTGGCCAGGATAACCTGGTCCAGTTCTTTGCGGGCCAGTTCAAATTGACCGCCTAAAAGGTAGATCACCCCGACTTTGTAGCGGATATCCACCCGGTCCGGCTGGGACCTCAGGACCTGGAGATAATTGACAAGGGAATTATCGTAGTCGCGGCTTTTAAGGAGGAGGTTTCCCAAGGCTTCCCGCCGCTCCAGGGACATTTCCTGACCGGAGGAGACCTGGGGTTTTTTTTCTTCTTCCTGGGGACCGTAGGCGTCGGAAAGCCGTGCAGATTCCCGAGACGTGAGCCCCCGCATCTTCGGTTCGGACTTTTTAAAATAGGAGCATTGGCTCAGCAATATGGTCATGCCTGCCAGCAGGAGAACCTGAAGCAGACGTCCCTGGCGACCCATGGCCGCGCCTCCTTATTCTGCCAAACTGGCCAGTTGTTCGAGACGAGCCTTTAGATCATGACCCAAAATGACCTTGACGTCAACCTCCCCGGAAAGGTTGTCCTGGAGGCGCAATTCCGCACCGGGAAAGAAGCGGTCACACAGCGCCTGGGCCACCTTTTCCGCGCCGGGGCGGTAATTGATAACCGTGCGCTCCTTGCCGAAGTCGATATGGTTGGCGATGGCCACCACATTGAAACCTTCTCTGGTCAAGAGAGTCCGGTTTTGGCGGGCCACATCCTTGAAACCGCTGCCGTTTCTCAATTCGATTCTGGTATTGATCAGATCCTCAGCCGTGAGGCGGATGGGCCGGGCCATGATGCGGCTCGGAGTGGCCAGGGGTTGGGGGGCGGGAAGCACTGCTGGTTTGCTTACCTGGGCCATGCTCTTCTCCGGCAGGCCCGCCGCCACCTTTTTCGACAGGGTGGATTCCTTCTCTGGCTCCGGGGCTTTGGCCGCCGGGGCCGCCGTCTTCTTGGCCTCATCGGCCAGCGGGACGTGCGGCGCAACGGGCTTCTCAGGTTTCACGGCCGCCACCGGGGCCAGTGCAGCCGCCGGGCGTCCCCCCGCCCACAGAGAGGCGGCGCTGGTATGGCTGCGTCCCAGGACCATTCTGATATCGACGCCTTCAGACGCCAGTCCGGGATCCACCTTGACCAGAGCCGGCTGGGCCAGCATATTGGACAGACGGTACGCCGTTTCTTGGGCTTCGGGGCGACAGTAGATCACTGTCTCCTTGAGATCGAAGGCATCGTAGTTTCTCACCTGCAAGACATTAAAGCCCTCACGGTTCAGCCAGCGGCCGGTCTGCCCCGCCAGGCGGCGCACGCCATTGCCGTTGAGCACTTCCAGGCGGGTGTCGGCTGCCGCCAGGGCAGGCCGGGACGAGGCCGGGCCGATGTGCGCGGCAGTGACGGAAGCTTTCTTGACTTCCTGGGGCGTGGAAGGCTTGGCTGCCTGAGCCCCGGGGGACTCGGGAGAAACGGCGTCCTTGGCCGGGGCCGCAGGCTTTGCCGCGGCTTCTGCCAGCGGGGGGGGAGTTGTGGGCAATGGGGCCTTGGGCTTGGGCGGGGCCGCCCCGACCTCCGCAGGTTTAACAGCGGCGGGCGGCGCCGCGGGCTTTGCCTCTGCGGCAGTCAGCGGTTTCGCCTCCACCGGACGCACGGCAGCCGCAGGGTCCGGGCCTTTCCGCGGTTCCGGCGTTATCTTGCTTGCCGGGAGGGCGGCCGTTTGAACCGGAGGTGGAGTTGCAGGCTGGGGCCCGGGAGGTGCAGCCGCGGCGAGGGCTTCCGGAGATTTGGCCTGGCTTTGGGCCTTGGCCACCTGCGCCTTTTCCGGCTCGGCCTGAGGCTGGCTCTTCTCATGCCGGATGGCGGCCAGCACCTGGGTCATCTTCTTTTTGGCGCCTTCCGCGCCATCCTTTTCCTGCCAGAGGCTCATGGCCTCTTCCTGGCGGCCCACCCGGGTCAACAGCAGCCCCAGGTTGTTTCTCACCGTTTCATTGTTTGGCTGTTGGGCCAAGACCTCCCGGAAACACTTTTCCGCCTCCCGGTATTTGCCGGAAAGGTAGAGGGAATAGCACAGATTGTTGGTCAGGGCCTGGTTGTCCGGCTCCGCCTTTAAACCAGCGCGATACAATTCCTGGGCCCGTTTGAATTCCCCCAACTCGTCATAGCACTGGGCCAGGGCATCCAGCACCCTGAGGTTCTGGGGATCGCGGTGGAAGGCTTCCTCCAGTTCATGTATGGCCAATTCAGGCTTGCCCATGAGCTGGAAATAGTGAGCGTTTTTGAGCAGACGGCCCACGTCGCCGTAAACCGGGCGTACCGAAGAGCCGAACTGGCGGCGCATGCCCTGTTGGGAATTACAGGCGCTGAGCCAGACCACCGCCCCCCCCAACGCCAGCGCGAATCCCAAAAAAAGGCACATCCGGCGCGCCGTGCGGGGCCGTGGGATGGCGTCTCCACGCTGCCTTCTATGACTGCGCATGGTCCCCCCCTGGGTCATAGAATGCTTAACTTAAGATGGTTTTATAGATCGAGATGGCCGCAGGGCCCAAAATCACGATGAATAATGACGGAAAGATGCAAAGCAGCGTCGGAAAGATGATTTTAATGGGCATCTTGGCCGCGATTTCTTCGGCCCGCTGAGCACGCTGCACCCGGACAAAATCAGCGTGCGTCCGCAGGGCCTGGGCAATGCTGGCCCCCATTTTTTCCGACTGGATCATTAAGGCGGTTAAGGACTTGACACTGGTAACGCCGGTGCGCTCCCCCAAATTTTTCAGAGCGCGATCCCGGGAGATGCCGGTGCGGAGTTCGGCGTTGGTGATCTGCAATTCCTCGTGCAATTCCCGGGAAACCGGTTTGATTTCTTCTGACACCCGGTTCATGGTGGCCTGCAGAGACAGGCCCGCTTCCATGGAAATGATCATCAGATCGAGAACGTCAGGCAAGGCCCGGTCAATGCGATCCTGACGCCAGCGGATGGACATGTTCAGCAGGCCCATGGGAGCATAGTAGCCAAATCCTGCCAGGAGGAGCACCATGGCGAGATTGATGGCGGCTTCGACTCCCATGATGTAGCCGTACAGCAGATAGGGCAGAGGTAAACTCATGGCCAGAATGGCCCGCATGCCGAAAAAGACGGCAGGCGCGCTGGGATGACGAAACGCACCGTGAATCAAAGTGGTCCGCAGTTGGGAGATGTTGGCGGGATCTTTGACGACCCATTTGCCCACAGAGGACAGGTATTGCAGCGACCGGGTCTTTATGGATCCCTGCCGGTCATCCTGCCTCATGACCGTAACCTTTTTGACTTGGGGCTTCTTGGTGCTGAAGCGGTCCTGGATCGCCTGTTTATAGGTGCGGTAGGCAATGATGCCATAAACCAGAAGGGTAACGGCCAGGAACGTGGCTCCCAGAATGATTATAGTTTCAGTCCCCATGGTCGCCTTTCCTCACACCTTGATCTGGATGATCTGGCGCATCCAGATGAAACCCAAAAACATGCCCACGACACCGCCTACCAGCATCTGCCCGCCGATGGGCTCATCAAAGAAGGGGCGCACATACGATGGATTGAGGAGAGCCAGGGCGCAGAACAGGCCGATGGGCAGGCAGCTTAAGATGATGGCGGAGAAGCGGCCTTCAGCCGTCAAAGCCTGGATCTTACCCTTGAGTTTCAGGCGCTCGCGGATCAGGTAGCCTAAATTCTCCATCATTTCCGCCAGGTTGCCGCCGGTCTCGGCCTGCAGGGTGACCGCGGTGATAAAATACTGCAGATCCCGGCTGTCGACCCTTTCCCCCATACGGGCCAGAGCGGCTTGCAGCCCCAACCCCAGACGTTGCTCCTCGTAGACCACTTTCATTTCCGTGCCCAGGGGGTCAGCCATTTCCCTGCCCGCCATTTCAATGGCAGAGGGCAGAGTATGGCCGGCCCGCATGGAGCGGGCCAACAATTCCATGGACTCGGGCATCTGGGCCTCGAACAGTTTGGTCTTCTTGTTTTTCTTAATACGGACATAGAGGAAAGGCAGCCCTCCCAGAAACAGGCCGATGACAATCCCGATGGCCGTGTTGTCCTGGAGCATGCCGCCCATCAACCCCACAGAGAACAGGATGCCGGCAACGCTGAGGAAGGTGGTGGTGGTCCAGTAAAGGTCGGCCTGCAGCAAGGAGCGCCGCAGATTTTCGACTTTCGGCCAGCCCACCAGCCGTTGCGCGAATATGAGCACGACGCTCTTGTCGGCTTCGGCCACCGCCCGGAAGATTTGCACCTTCTGCAGCTTGGTCCGCTGCCCGCTGAGCCGCCGTTCCAGGTCTCGCTGCCAGAGCAGGGGCCGCACGGCCAGATGATACACTGCCGAGGCCAGGAGGAAAAACATTACGAAGACCGCGCTCATCCCCAAGGCATATTCTGTAGAGGCGTTTAACTTAAAGAATCCCATAATAATTCCTGTGATTAATGCCGGCCGAAATGGGCGCCGAAAGAGCGCGGACCCAATTCGAAGATTTCATCCCGGATGGGCACCCCGAAGAGTTTGCAGCGGTCGGCGAACCGGGGCCGGACCCCGGTGGCCATAAACCGCCCCAAAACCTTTTCCTGTTCATCCACTTCATGCCGCTCAAAGACAAAGATATCCTGAAGACTGATGATGCCGCTTTCCATGCCGGTGATCTCGGAGAAGGAGATCATGCGGCGGACGCCGTCCGTATGCCGGGCCAGCTGAATGATCACATCCAGCGAAGAGCTGATCATTTGCCGCATGGCCTTCTCGGACATGGTGAGACCGGACAGGGATATCATGGTTTCCAGGCGCAGCAGGGCCTCCCGGGCATTATTGGCGTGCACCGTGGTCATGGAGCCCTCATGACCGGTATTCATGGCCTGGAACATGTCGATGACTTCAGCGCCCCGCACCTCGCCGACGATGATACGGTCAGGACGCATACGCAGGGTGTTTTTCACCAGTTCCCGCTGGGAAACCTCTCCCCGCCCCTCGATGTTGGCAGGGCGGGTTTCCAGCCGGCAGACATGTTCCTGCTGGAGTTGCAGTTCGGCCGAATCCTCGATGGTGACAATTCTTTCGTTGTTGGGGATGAAACCGGACAGGATATTGAGCATCGTGGTTTTGCCGGCGCCGGTGCCGCCTGAAATGAGGACATTGACCTTGGCGACGGCAATGGCCTTTAAAACCTCGCCGATGTCGGCCGTAAGAGACCCTTTCTGGATCAGATCTTCCAGGGTGGGGCGCTGCACCGAAAAGCGGCGGATGGACAGCATGGGGCCGTCCAGGGCCAACGGCGGAATGATGGCGTTGACCCGGGAGCCGTCCGGCAACCGGGCGTCCACCATGGGGTTGGATTCATCGATGCGCCGCCCCACGTTGGAAACGATCTTGCTGATGATCTTGAGAAGATGGTTGTTGTCGTGGAAACGGATGTTGATGCGCTGCAGCTTGCCGAAACGCTCCACATAGACCTGATCCCAGCGGTTGACCAAAATATCGGAGATGCTGGGATCTTTCAGGAGCGGCTCCAGCGGCCCCAGACCCAGGATTTCGAATTCCAGCTCCTGGGCCAGGCGGGTCTTCTCCGCCAAATTGAGGGGTTCCGTCTCCTCTTCCAGGAGTCCGCCCAGGGCCACCCGGATCTCCCGGGCCACCAGGCTCTCCTCCAGAGATTCCAACTGGCCCAGATCCAGGCGTTCCAGGAGGCGCTGGTGGATGCGGCTCTTCACCTCAAAGAGGCGGAGCTCACGGTTTTCATCCACCCGCACCGGGGGCACGAGCGTATAGGCCGGCTCGGTATCCTCGGTTTTCACCTCTGCCGTGGTCTGCCCCTTGCGGTTGTACCGAAGAAAAGCCACTTATTTCTCCTTGCCCAGAGGCAAAAGGCGGCGCCACGAACGGGATGCCGCAGGAGCGTCTTCTTCGTTCAAGAGTTCCCTGGCCAGACGCTGAGCCAGTTCTTGCAGGCTTAACCAGAGCTTGGCCCGCGGGGCTACCTTGCCCAAGGTGACTCCCTGATTGATGGCTTCAATCAGGGAGGAGTAATCACTGGGGAGCAAATGGAAAACCTGGGACTTGATGAGCTTTTGCAGGTTTCGCACGCCCACCGGACTACCCTTGGTGTGCCGGTTGACCACCACCCTGATCTTGCTGTGGATGTCGGGCCAGTCCCGGAGGGTAGGCCACAGGTGGGACAGGTTGCGCAAGTCAGGAACGGAGAGTTCGGTGAGCAGCAGCGCCAGATCGGCGCTCCGCAAAACTTGCAGAAAGAGCTCATCAAGCCAGTGGCTTAAGTCGACCACCACCCAGGCATAAAGGCTGCGCAGAATGGTAAAGATCTTTTCCAGGGCCACCAGATCCAGGCTGTCCTGGTGGTGGAAATCGGAGATGCCGTGCAGGACCGCCAGGTTATCGTCGCCCGTCTTGACGATTTTCCGCATGAAGTCCCGGTCCAGATCGGCCAGGTTCTGCAGCAAATCGTACATGCTATGGGGAGACTCACGGTCCAAAAAGTTGCCGATATCAGGAAAGGGCCGCCCCAGATCCACCAGGGCCACCGGGGTTGATCCCTGTTCGGACAGAGCCGCGGCCAGATTGATCGCGATACTGGTGGCGCCCGCCCCTCCCTTGTGGGCGGTCACCACCACCACCTGCCCCTTGCTGGTGGACACCGGTTCCAGGCGCCGCCGGGTAGAGCGGACGCGGTCCAAGGCGGCGGATAGGTCTTCTTTGGCCAGGGGCAGGGGCAGAAATTCCCGCACCCCCAGTTGCATGGCCTTAATGAGGAATTCCGGCTCTTTGCTGGCCGAACACACCAGAATTACGGTTCGGGGCAATTTTTGGGTAAGGTCCTCCATCCAGGCGGGCAGGGTCTTTTCCCCGTCCAGATAAACCAGGATGGAATCGGGAGCCGCCCCCGGGTCTTGAGTTAGGAAACCCTCCGGACCGGCGGCTTCGGTCACCAGCTCCACCTGGGAAATCTCTTTCAGGATGGCGGGGAGCATGGGCTGCTCCACTCCTGCCCCGTAGAGCACCGAAACCTTGAGATTTTCGTCATTCATCCGGTCAGCCTCCCGCGTCTCCCGCTGCTCCTCGCCTTCGCCTCACTTTTCCGTGGTGAGTTTAAGAGTGGTGCCCTTCTTTTCTGAGGGCAGGAAGCTCTTATCATAGGCTTCCATATTATTGGCCGCAGCCCTGGGGGGCTGGCCCACAGTCGCTTCTACCTGCAATGCAGCCCGCGGGTTGACGATCTGCCGCGCCTTATTATTGGCCACCGACATCCCGTAATCCTCTTCCAGGGCATTGCGAGGGGGCGGCACCCACCCGCAACCCGCCATCAGTGAACCCATCAGGGCCAGGATCGCCAGGTAACCAGTGAAACACTTATGCCGTTTCATGCCACACCTCCCCTATTCCACCTGCCGGCGCCCGAAGGCCGGGGGCAGCTGACTTTGTTGCTTTTCCGTCGTTGTGGGGGCCGTCCTCGCCCTGCCCTGATCAAGACCCAGGAGATAGAACTCCATATTGCTGGGCTCGATGTACTTGTCAGTGGGAAGCCGGGCGGCAGTGGCAGAAATGGGTTTGACCAGGTGGGGCGTCACCAGCACCACCAGTTCGGTTTCAGACTTCTGAAAACTGCTGGAACGGAACAGGGTCCCTAAAACGGGCAGACTGCCCAGCACCGGGTACTTGTTAATAACAGTGCGGTGCTGGTCGCTGAGCAGGCCGGCGATAGCGAAAGTCTGACCGTCCTGCACTTCGATGTGGGTGGACATGCGGCGCACCGACAGGCCCGGCACCACAAACCCCTGGGTCACCAGGGTCTGGCCCTGGGTGAAGTCCAGCTGGGACACTTCCGGAGAAACCTTGAGCGCGATCTTGCCGCCGTCCAGAACGGTGGGCAGCACCACCAGGCCCACACCGAATTTCTTGTATTCAATGGTAATGGTCTGGAACTGCTGGGGCACCGGAATGGGGAACTCGCCGCCGGCCAGGAAGGAGGCTTCCTGGCCGCTGGTGGTCACCAGGTTGGGTTCCGCCAGGATGCGGCCCAGGCCGTTTTGTTTGAGGACATCGAAGAATACGGTCCACAACCAGGTCCCCGTCCTGAAACCGGCCAAGGCATTGACGTTGGGGCCGATGGTCTGGGTCAGGGTGGTGCCGGTGAAGCCCCGCACAAAGTCCGAAATGCTGGTCAGGCTGGCCAGTTGCTGGACGCCGAAGCTCTGGCCGGTTTGGTCAAAGGCGGTGAAGTTGACGCCGATGCGGTTCAGGACGCTGCGGTTGATTTCCGCCAGGCGCACTTCCA
Source organism: uncultured Desulfobacterales bacterium (assembly GCA_964522695.1). Taxonomy (GTDB): domain Bacteria; phylum Desulfobacterota; class Desulfobaccia; order Desulfobaccales; family 0-14-0-80-60-11; genus VGSQ01. The sequence goes on along the minus strand of CAZFWX010000003.1, from coordinate 35,551 downwards.
CCATCACCTGCTGCACCCCGCCCACATTGAGCAGGTTAATAACCTTGTCTTTCTTGTTGCCCACAAAAGGCAGGGCCAGGGCCACCGCCGTCTGCTGGGCGATGGGGCCGGTCACCTCGCCGCTCAAGACGATGGATTCGTCGGCCGCTTGCACCGCGATCTTTTCTTTGGGCAACACCTGGGCCAACTTTTCCTTCAGCAGGGTGACATCGGCTTCCACGGTCACCCGGGCCGAAGTAAAGCGGGACTTGCCCCAGAGGCTCAGGTTGGTGACTCCGGGAGTCTGCCCGTTGATGTAGATTTCCCGTTCGGAAGTAAGGATGATGTCGGCCACGTCAGGATTGGCCACAGAGACCCGGGTCAGGGCAAACGGCGTCCGCAAGACTTTGGACTGCCCCACCCGCAGGCGCAGGGTTTGCTGGATCTCCTGGTCACGGATGCGGCCCAGGCCGTCTGCTCCCAGCGCCGGCGTCACGGTGGCCGCCACGAAGAGGAGCAGCGCGCCCCAAGTCATCTTTCCCGACCAAGGTGACGATATTGGAGGAACTTTCCCCCCGTGTCCCCTTTTTCTCCTTATCACCATCATATCAATTTCCTCCCCAATCACCCTTTAGCACTTATTTGGGGAAGATGTCAAATAATTTCTTCGGCTTTTCTGGAATAATCCTAACACTTCCAGAAAATTTTCCCTTAATGAGGGGCCTCGTTGTTCAGAGATAGAAAGTAAACTGTCTTTCTATTAAAAAACGGCTGCCTCACTCGGGAAATTTCATCATGATTGTGAGGTTTTTCCCAGGCAACTCACCCTCTCCCCAAAGGCGCGTTGCCATTTTATCTATCTATTACAATGACTTCTGTGAACGTTGCATACCCTTAATCACTTCAATCTGTTGCTCCTCCTGAGGTTTGGCTGCGGGCTGCACCTGCGGTTTCTCCGGGGCCGGAGGCAGCGCCACCGCCTTGGTGATCAACTGGGAAGTCATGACGCCTTTGGTGGCGGCAAACTCCTTATGCAGCTGATTACGCAACGCCAGACGGATCTTTCCCTGAAAACTGGCCAGGTTGATGACCTCGGCCTGTTCCGGCGTGACTTCCAGGGTCACCGTGGTCACCACCTGGGGCTTCTTCTCCCCGCTCTGCTCGGTGATCTGCCCTTTGCTCAGCACCTTGAGGCCCTGGAGAATGATCTTGGAGTAGTGCTCGCCGGCCCCTTCAGTGGCAGCCAGTTCCATCAGGACGTCCACGAAGTCGCCGGGGTTGATGAAGCCAGCCACGCCGGAGACCTCATCGGTGCGCACCGTCACCGCCAGGCAGCCGGGTTTGAGCATGCCTCCCAATCCCGCCGCGGTGCCTTCGGGCGCCAGACGGGTGGGAAGAATCGCTTCACCTTTGCTGATTTGGGTCTGGGCCACCCGGCCTTCCACTTGCCTGGTGCTGCGGATGGCGCTGGCAGGAATGATCTCCCGGGGCCAGGTAAGCTCGGTCACCATGCGGCTGGTGATGGCCGTGCCGGGTTCAATCTCCACCGTGGCCACCACCACCCGGTCCTTGGGCTTTTCCACGACGGCCGTCTTGGCGACGATGTAACGGTGGACCAGGAGGGTGGCCACCAAGCCCACCATCAAGGCCAATACCAGGTAAGAGATACCTTTGGGCAGTTTCATGACTCACTCGCATTTTCTGGGTGTTTTTGCCGAGGGGACCGGTTTCCGGAAAACGCCTTCCCTGCCACCAGGTCTCCCTGCCGGACGTCCCGGGGGCGGCCCCCGGGACGCCGGGACCGATTACTTCACCAACCGGGGTTGCGTGGCGAACGCGCCCACGCCCGGAGTGCCCGAAGGGTTGATATGCTGGTTGTCCGGCCCCCCCGTAAAGGACCCGGGATTGGTCACAGTGCTCACGTCCACCGGCACTTCCACGGTAACGGAATTCTGGTTGCGGCAGCTTGAGGGGTTGGTCACCTGCCCCGGCATGCCTTCCGTTGAGCAACTGCTGTTATAGGTGACGGCCGTGATGTCCACATTGGCAAAACCGCTCACATAGATGGGTACGTTGCCGCCGGGATAGGTCTGCGTCCAGAAATTGAAGCAGGCCTGCGCCTCTTTTACCCCGAAAAGCCAATTGGCCAGATGCCAGGGGTGGAAGTACTGCATCCTGGCCGTGGGTGCCGTGGTGTTATAAACCGGCACGGTCACCCGCCACTTGTTACTGCCATCTTTCTTGGCATTGTAGGCGCTCTTAAAGGCCGAAAAGATGGTTTTGTTGTTGCTGGCCCACTGATATTCGCTGATGGGATAGAGACGGGTGCCTTTGCTCATGCTCCGCACCGGCGTGCCCGTCGTGTAGTTCCGCTTCAGGTTGTTGATCACCGTGGTGGGGTTCGGGTCGCCGGGGTCCACCACGAACATGTAGGCCTTGGTGGTGTCAAACAGCGGCTTGTACATGTTGTTGGCATACCAGGAATTGCTGCCCAGATCCTTGAAGGTGGTATTGGTGGTCCGGGCCTGGGCCGGTTTGGGACCGATGAGCCAGGCCAGCCAGTTGGACCGTGCGCCTTCCGCCTCCGCCAGCAGGCTGGAGGGGATGGCCAGGGGCACTTCCACGGTGCCGGTGCCGGCCGTCAAAGTATAGCCCAGATAGGCGATGGCGCTGGTCTTGACCTTGGAATGGGGAGACCCGAAGAAAAAAGCAAAGAAGTTCATCACGGGGCCGTAGGATGTGCCCTGGGCCCGCTGGATTTCTACTTTCACGCCATTGGCGGTGGACGTGCCCGTGCACGAGTCGCCCAGAGGGGTCCACGCGGCATCCCGGTTGCCGGCATAGATATTCCATTCCCCGAAGGTAATGGTGATGTCGGTGCGGCTTTCATCGGCCAAGGGCGCCTGTCCCTGCAATTCTGCCTGTTTCTGGGCCACCGCCAGGGCCGCGGTTTTGGCTGAGACGCAATCACGGGTGGCCACGCCGCCCACATCCTTGATTAACACCGCCGCCCCTGCCAGAGCTGCCGAATCGGCCACATTCTGCAGTTCGTTGCGCGCGGTATAAAGATGGCCCACGTCCACGGCCAGGCTCAAGACCGAAATAATCATCACCATGGCCAGGCCCATGAAGATGGCTGTCGATCCCTCCGACCTTTTGATGAAATTTTTAAGAGGTTTCATGTTCAGTTCTCCTAATGAAAAATTGACTTCCTGATGGCCGTGGCGCCTTCCCACGTGCTGGCCTTGCTCGGTCCAGGCCGGCGTCCCTGGCGGAAGCCAAAACTACCTCAATGACGGGTCCCAGTCTCAGCCGGCTGCTTACCTATATCTGAATCCCCCAATCCCTCTCCGAAGCCCTCCTGCTGCCGCCGCACCCCCCGGGCTTGAGGGGGCGGCCAGGTCATTCACACTTCATGACGGTCTGCGCGTTGAAGGTGATGTTGCGTAAAGCAGGGATAAACCCTCCCAGAAGGTCATAGGCGTTGGTGCAGGCAACCCGCACAATGAGATCGGAACCTTTCGTCCCGGTTTGATAGGCCGTATTGTTTTCCACGGTGACCGTGCAGTTGACCGAGGGGATGCGCCCGGTGATGTAATTGTTAACCACAGATTCAATGGAGGGGCTAAAATCCTTGGGCGCTTTGCGAGTGCCGTCGGCTTTCGTATCCCAAGCGATGCCGTAACGGGCCCCCTCACGGGTGGCATTGGTGATGACTTGCTTGGTGTACCACAGCAGGCCAAATTCCAGGATCCCCAGGACAATGAGCAAGAAGACGGAGCAGAGGATGGCGAACTCCACCAACGCTGCTCCGTCTGACTGCCTGAGGAACCGGCAGCGATTTCTGGTGCTCACTGTTTAAATCTCCTTAATAAAGAGCGCGATCATCCCCAAGGCAATGGCGAGGCCGTAAGGAATGACCGTGGTAAAATGATGCATAACCGACTTCTGCACTGATTCCCGGGGACGGCCGCGCACCCGGTTCAGGAATGAACAGCCCCAGAAAGTGCACCGGGACAGAAGTTCGCCCCGCCACCAGAGCATCCCCAGAGCCACCAGGGCCCCGGCAAAACCCATGTAACAGAAAAGGAGCAGGGTGCGCATCGGGCCCAGCCAGGCTCCCAGAGCCGCCAGGGCTTTCACATCACCGGCCCCCATGCCCTTTAACAGATAGGGAACCAGCAGCAATCCGAAGCCCAGGGTCAGGCCTAACAGGCCATCAACCAGGCCCTGCCACCCGAAGAACCATTGCTGGTAGGCCAGTCCGGCCAACGCCGCCCCAAAAGTCAGGTAATTGGGAATGGACCGGGTGCGCACATCTCCCCAGGCAATCCACAGGGTGAGCAGCAGGGGCCAGAGAAGGGACCCCTGGGCGCTGATCGACGAAAAGGCGCTGACGATGCTGGACACGTTCTTCTCCCCTCGCGTTACCACGGGGCCTTGCCGGTTGACCCGGCCCCGATTTTTTCCTTCAATATTTTTTAGCGCCCCGGCTCTGTTCTTGCGTTAAACCGGGCGGCCAAGTCCGGCAATTACCAGAAAGCCCATTACCAGGGATAAGATGGCAACGGTGAAAGTACTGATCATGCCCTTGACGTCGTTACAGGAATGCATGTCTTTCCCTCCTGCTGGAATCGCCGGCAGCACAGGGGCGGACGCCTCTATGCGGGGTTTAACCAAGGCCATTGCTCACCTTGGTGTAATACGCCGGCAGCTTTAATCCCAGGGCGGAAACGGAAAGAAAGACCACCATGGCGATCAGGCTGACCAGGAAGGCGTATTCCACCATGCTTGCCCCTTCACAGTTTATTAAGAAGTCTCGAATCCTCCGCATGCCAGGATCTCCTTTCCCCTTTGCTTGGGAACCGGGGAACGGTCGGGCCCGGCGGGGGGGGCCGCCGGACCCGTGCTTTTCCCTCAAGCCTTCATCATGGTGGCATGATGAAGCTTGTTCCTTGGCGGTCGGTGGATTACAGGTTGTCCCGCACGTTCTCGAACTTCAGATTCAGCTTGGTGCCGACGGCGGTGATGGCCAGGATACAAACAACCGCGATCAGGGCCACCAAAAGGCCGTATTCCACCATGCTGGCGCCGCTTTCATCCATGAAGAACTTTTTCATCATTTCGTTTCCCTCCAAAATGTGTTTGGCTCACCCAACGGTGCATGCCGATAAAATTTTTGCCTGCATCTTTTCTTTGGTGCTTCCTTCTCTTTTGGTTTGCCGCTTGATGCCCCCCTTGGAAAATTTATTAAATAGGCTGCCTCTATCAGTAACAAGAAATGTGCCAATTTCCCCACAGGATCCCCCGAAACCATAATCAATTTAATTTAATGAATTTAAACAGCATCTTAATTAAACTCAACCCCTTTGCCGCCATCCTTCCCTGCACTTGAGAAAACCTGCAGAATTTTTAAATGCAACTAAGTTGCATATATTTTCTTGAGAGGGAAAGATTTTCAGAAGAAGTGGGGTCCCCGGGAAAGGAAATGATGCAGATTCGGGGTGAGGAGCAGACTTTCTCAGGGGGGGCGAATGTTTGAGGGAAATTGGCAGAAAAAAGGGGGAAAACTTCAATAAGACAATGAAAATAGATATTTACTCATGTTCCAACAATTTTCCTGAATTCTTTTTGAATGTATATACATTTGTTTGAATATATATAAATTACTAATTTGTAAATAAATCAAAACACGGAGAGAAGGTATTGCTCCGTGAGATAATTTCTCTTTTAGTGAGAATGAAAACGGGAACCGCGAGTGATGTTATGTTTTTTCAAGAGTGCATACAGGCGGGGCTGGGAAAGATCCGAAACCTTGCAGGCTTCGCGAATATCGAAATCCACCAGGGACATGAGCTCCGTCAGGTACTGCTTTTCCGCCTGGGCCACGGCATTCTCCCGGAAATCCCGCAGCTTGGGCAGCATAGCATTTATGCCCGGGCTTCTCTCCACCACGTACTTCACCGGTTCTTCCCGCAAAACTGCGGTGCGGGCCACTTTGATGCGGATATTGCTGGGCAGGTGGGTGGGATAGAGGGTGGGTTCATGCCGGGCTGCGGCTAAGGCCCGGTCCAGGGTATTGATGAGTTCCCGGACGTTCCCGGGCCAGTCGTATGCCAGAAGGGAGTCAAAGAATTCCGGCGAAAATCCCTTGGCCGGCATGCCGTAGGATTCGCAGAGCCGGCCGGTATGGTACAGCACCAGGTCTTTGATATCCTCGGGCCGGGACCGCAAAGAAGGCAGGTTGATGGTGATGGACCGCAGACGAAAGAGCAGGTCGTTGCGGAAAAGGCCCTTCTCCACGGCCTGGTCCAGGTCGCGGTTGGTGGCGGCCACCAGCCGGAAGTTGCTCTCCACTTCGTGGCGTCCCCCCAGGGGCCGGAAACGCCGCTCCTGCAGCACCCGCAGGAAGGCCTTCTGCATGGTCAGGGGCAACTCCCCCACTTCGTCCAAAAACAGGGTGCCGCCGTCGGCCTGCTTGATGAGGCCCACCTGCTGCCGGTCGGCCCCGGTGAAGGCCCCTTTCTCGTAGCCGAAAAGCGCGCTCTCCACCAGGGATTCCGTCAGGGAGGCGCAATCCACCACCACAAACGGCCGGTTGGCCCGGGCGCTGTTGGCGTGAATGGCCCGGGCGAAGAGTTCCTTGCCGGTGCCCGTCTCGCCGATGATGAGGACGCCGGCGTCGCTGTCCGCGGCCTGGGCCAGCAAATCGTAACAGTGCCGCATCTGCTGACTCTGGCCGACAATACCCTCCAATTTCAACACCTTAGCGGGTTTCCGGTCTTTCTTCTCTTCCCGGTACTGCATGGCCCGGGACAGCGCCAGGGCCATCTGCTTGATGGAGGACTGCTTCTCGATGTAGTCCCAGGCCCCGTTGACGATGGCCAATTCCGCGCCGTCTGGGTCGCCCGCCCCGGTGATGATGATTACTTCGGGGTGCGAACCGGATTCCCGGATCTGGGGCAGCGCTTCCAGGCCGCTGCCATCGGGCATGCGCACATCCAGAAAGACCACATCAAAAGCGCCGGTGGCGGCCATTTCCAGGCCGGCCCGCAGGGTCAAGGCATAGCTGACTTCATGGCCTTCTTCCTTGACCATGTCGGACAACATCTCACAAAACATCTCGTCGTCGTCAATGATCAGCAACCTGCCCATAGGTCTTTATCTTCCCTGACATATTTCTTACCGCGGGGTATCCTCCCCGGGTTTTTGCCGTTGGCGACGGCAATAAGGCGCCTAGGCCTGGGTCCAGTCTTCCCCCGCCGCGTCATTCTCCCGGCCCGTCAGGGCCCGGCGGATGGCCGCGGTGAGTTCGTTGATGGTCAAGGGCTTCATGACGAACTCTTTGATACCCAGGGCCTTGGCCTTCTCCGGACTCACCACCTCACTGAAGCCGGTGCAGAGAATGACGGGTAAGTCAGGCCGCAACTTGAGGATTTCCCGGGCCAGTTCAAAGCCCGTGAGCCGGGCCATGGTCTGGTCGGTGATGACCAGATCATAGCGGTCCGGATCGGTCCGGAAGGCCTGCAACGCCTCCAGGCTGCTGGTGGTGGCCTTCACTTCGAAGCCCAGACCTTCCAGAATCTCCTGCCACATTTCCACCAGCCATTCCTCGTCATCCACAAAGAGAATGCGCTCATGGCCTTCGTCTATGGCCAGGCGCTCCGTCGTCTGGGAGCTGGCCTGCGTTTCCACCCGTGGCAGCAAGACCGTAAACACGGAGCCTCTTTTCGGGGTGCTCTGCACAGTGATGGCGCCGCCGTGGGCCTTGACGATGCCATGCACCATGGCCAGGCCCATGCCTGTGCCCTCCCCGGGCTTCTTGGTGGTGAAGAAGGGGTCGAAGATGCGCTCCATGACATCCGGCGTCATGCCGTGGCCGGTGTCCCGCACGGTCAGCTGAATGTAAGGCCCGGGAGCCAGATCGTGGTACTGGGCCGCCTCTTTCTCATCCAGCTCCACCGGGTTCAGCTCCACCTCCAGCACTCCGCCCCCGTCCCACATGGCGTGGGCGGCGTTGGCGCAGAGATTCAGGAGCACCTGGTGGATCTGGGTGGAATCACCCATGATGGTGTCATGCTGGGTGTCCAGGGATTGCTTCAACTCGATGGTGGCGGGCAGGGTGGCCCGGAGCATCTTTAGCGTTTCTTTAACGATGGAGCTCACCAGCACGGGATTGCGGGACTGCTTGCTGGGGCGGGAGAAGGCCAGGATCTGGCTCACCAGGTCCTTGCCCCGCTGGCCCGCCTTGAGGATCTGCTGGAGCCGGTGTTTGAGGGGGCCGTCGTCCTTGAGGCTGAACAGGGACATCTCGGCGTAGCCCAGCATCACCCCCAGGATATTGTTGAAGTCATGGGCGATGCCCCCGGCCAGGGTGCCGATGGCTTGCATCTTCTGGGCCTGGCGCAGTTGGGCCTCCAGCCGGGCTTGCACTTCCTCGGCCTGCTTGCGTTCGGTGATGTCGAACAGGACGCCGGTGACATGGTCCACCTGGCCCGCGGCATCCAGAACGATCTGGCTGCTTTCCTGGAGCCAGATGATCCGGCCGTCCTTGGTGCGCACCCGGTATTCCCGGATGTAGGAACGGTCCCCGGCCAGGGCGGATTTAAAGCTTTCTTCCACATTTTTCCGGTCTTCGGGAAGAATGAGGTCGGTCCATTTCCGCTGCCGGGAAGTGAATTCTTCCTTGGGAAACCCGGTGAGCTTTTCAATCTTGTCGTCGCAGAATTCCAGCCACCAGTCGGCGTTGGCCTTGAGCACCAGGGCCGGCAGGTTGTTGACCAGCAGACGGTAGCGTTCCTGGGACTCCCGGGCGCAGGTCTCAGTTTCCAGGTTGCGGGTGACGTCGGTGGCGTGCACCAATACCGCCATGGTCCGCCCGGAGACCGGATCTTTCAGGGGGTAGGTGTGCAGGTTGATCCAGCCCAGCGTCCGCCCCTCGGCATCCTTGCGGGGCACCACCGCGTGGGCTTCCCCGCCGGTAAGCAGGGTTTGCCGGGTGGGGCACTCCTCGCAGGGGTCCCCCTTGCACTGGAAGACGTCGTGGCATTTGCGGCCCACCAGGGGGTGATGATACCAGCGCTCCACCGCGGGGTTCGCCTGCAGAATGATGTGCCCCGTATCCATGATGATGAGGCCGTCCCGCAGGGTCATGAAGATGTTGGCCAGGGTCTCGCTTTCCCGGAAGGACCGCTCGCCCTGGTGCTCCAGGGTGACGTCCCGGATGACCAGCAGGCCGCCGTTCAGCTCACCCCCTTCGGTGAGCAGGGGTGAATAGTGGCCTGCAAAGAGACCTTCCCGGCCGGTGGGCGCCAATTTCCGGGGACTTTCCAGGCGGAACAGGTTCTTGCGCGGCGTGGCGCCCAGTAGCGGTCCGTTGTCGTCCTGGAGTTCCCCCAAAAACGGCAGAACCTTAAACAGGCTCTTGCCCAGGGCTTTTAAGGCAGGGACCCCGGTCATGGCCTGCAGCGCGGCATTCCACAGGGTCAGGCGCTGGTCTTTGTCAAAGGCCAGGACGCCATCTTCACAGGTCTGGGCAATCTTTTGGGAAAGCTCCCGTTCCCGCTGGGTTTCCGAGGTCAGGCGATTCCGTTCGATGGCGTAAAGCACCGACCGGCCCGCCAGCTGCTCCACCAGGGCATGGTACTTCAATTCCGACTGTTTCAGGTTCTCTTCGGCCTGGCGCAGACCGGACACATCGGTGGCCACCCCTTCCAAAAAGCCCCGCTCGGGGTAGTAGCGGGCCGACACCATGAGGTGCAGGATAGAGCCATCGCGGTGATGAAAGCGGGTCTCGTAGTTGGCGAGCTCGTGGTCCTGGAAGGGCAGGTGCTCCCAACCGTCAGGATCCACCAGGCGTTCGGCCAGGACCATCTCATTGATGACCCTCTCCCGGGTGGGGTAGCCGAACATCTGGGCCAGCCGCAGGTTGCTGTCCAGAATTTTGCCGTCTTCCCGCCGGGCCCGGAAAACGCCCACCTGAGGGTTGTCAAAGATGAGTCGGAAATCCCGCTGACTGTCCAGCAACTGCTCCTGGACCCGTTTTTGATCGCTTAAGTCCCGGATGATATTGAGAACCACCCGGCGATCCGTCAGGTCGATGAGCTTGGCGCGAATTTCCACCGGCATGAAGGACCGGTCTTTGCGCAGGTGGACCGATTCAAAGGTGATTTCGCCCTTCTCCAGAAGCTCCTGGCGGCGGGCCTGAGCCTGGGCCGCGTATTCGGGGGCCTCCAATTGCTGCGGGGTCAGTTGCAGCAGTTCGGCCCGGGTGTAGCCCCGGGCGCGCCAGCCCGTCTCGTTGCTGCAGATGAGATTGCCGTCCAAATCCTGAACCAGGATGGAATCGTTGGCCGAATTGAGGATCTGGGCCTTGACGGCCAGTTCGGCTTTGATGCGCCGCCGCTCCATCTGGGTGCGCAGCACCATGAGACCGTAGCCCATGATCTCCGCCAGCTTGCCCAGAAGCTCCACTTCGTCGGGATCAAAGGCATTGGGGTGGGGCGCAAAAATATTTAAGGCGCCGATACTCTTGTTTTCGGCGCTCAGGGGCAAGGCAATGGCCGAGGCGTAGCCGATGGCGGCGGCCTCAGGCTGCCAGGGGGCGTAATGGGGATCTGTTAAGGTATGCTGGCAAATGGCGGGCTGGCCGGTAAGAATGGCCGCGGAGGTGAGGCAGTGGCTCTCCAGGTTGTCAGCCAAAACCCGCGACTGCACCTGCCCCTGGACATCCCCTTCCCCCGCCTGGGCTACGGGGAGAATCACCTGCCCGTTTCCTGCCGTGGTGAATCCCACCCAGGCCAGCCGGTAGCCACCCTCTTCAACGATAATCCTGCAAACTTCCTTAAGAAATTGCAGTTCTTCGGTGGCATTCATCAGGGCGAGCTGGCTCTCGCCCAGAACATTGAGGCCCCGGATGAATTTACGCAACGTCTCTTCTTCTTTTTTAAAAACGCTGCTCTTCCGCATTGGGCAAGGCTTCCTCTGCCTTGGGCAATTCTTAGTTGGACTACTTTACCACAACATCAATAAGCAAGACAAATGCCAAAAAGCAAGAAATTATTTTTTTATAAAAAAGTTAACCACAAAATGAAGGGAATCAATCATGCGTTTCTTCCTTCCAGCTTGCCGCGACAGCGAAAGCACTTGACCGGACCCGGCAGAGGCGGTAATTATTTGCCATGCCGGATTACCTGGTAACCATCCCCACGTATTGGACCCACCCGGGAGGCAGGGGGGAGGTGGCGGTGATCTATGGTCATCCCACTTCTCTGGACCAGGACGGCACCTTGAGGGCCACCCTTCTCAGCCTGGCCCCTTTCGCCGCCTCGCGCCTCACCGTGGCGGTGGTGGCCGTTGCGGCCCACCCCTCCCTGGCAGAGGCCGTGGAGACCCGGGTGCGGCGCCTGCTCGACTCCCCTCCCCTCCCCTATCCCGTCCTTCTCTTTGGCGCCTCGCACCTCCAAGCCCTGCAAAACTTTCTCATGGCGCACGGCCGGGAGGAACATCTCCCCCTGCTGGGACTGGAGGGTTACGCCCCGGTGCGCAACCTCACCCTGATCCTGGCCAATCTGTGCCAGGCCGAGGCCCTGGTGTCCCTGGACGACGACGAAGTGGTGACCGATCCGCACTTTTTCGACAAAATCACTGGGGACCTGGCCGAACTGGGCCGGGAGCGCGCCCTCTTCGGACTGGCCGGCATCTATCAAAACCAGGCCGGAGGGGTATTGCTGGTTGAACCCGAGGCTCCGTGCGCCCTCCATTGGCCCAAATTCCGCTGGCTGAACGAAGCCTTTGAGCGCCTCATCCTCACGGGACCGCGGATCAAACCCACGCCCCTGGCCTTTGGGGGCAATCTCATCCTGCCCGCGGCGCTGACCCGGCGGATTCCCTTCGACCCCGCTCTTCCCCGGGGTGAAGACGTGGATTACGTCCTCAATGCCCGCTGTTTCGGCATCCCTTTCTTCCTGGACAGTTCCCTGGCCGTGGTGCATCAGCCCCCCACGGGTTCTCACCCGGTCTGGCTGCGGCTGCGCCAGGACCTGGTCCGATTCGCCTACACGCGCCTGAAACTTCGCGGCCAATCCCTGCGGGAGGACCTGACTCCGGTGACCGCTGACGAACTTATGCCCTATCCCGGCAACTTTCTCACCGGCGGCCTGGACCTCATGGCCTACCGGGCCCACACCCTCTTGGCCCAGGACTACCTGGCCGCCGGGGACGCTCAGGCTGCCGCGGCTACGCTTCATAACCTGGCGCTCCTGGAGCGGCTGAACCGCACCGCGGATAACGTCTTCACCGCGTATCTGCGCCTCCAGTCCCAATGGCAGGAGCTTCTGGAGTGGCTCGCCGATCCAGATGTGGCCGCCCGGGCCCGGGAAGCAATCTGGGGGCAGGCATGAGCGGCCCTCTGGAACTCCAGGACCCCACTTTGCGGCCTCGCGAGGGGAAGGTCGAACCCCTCACCCTCATCCCGGCCCAGGGCTTTTCTTTGGACAGGCTCGTGCCGGTGAAACAGGCTGCGGCCGCGCCGGTTCTGGTGGCCTTTCCCGTGGCCGGGCCGGAGGAAAGCGCCAACCTGGAACACCTGCTCGCCATTCTGTGGCCCCTGGTGGGCTCCCTGGTGGACCAGGTGTGGGTGGCCTCCAGCAATCCGGACCTGGGAGATCTGGCCCGCCTGGCGGAAATCTTCCCCGGGTTGCAGCTTTTGCAAGTGTCCCGGCGCCTGCCTGCGGATCAGGAAAAGGCCCCGCGGGGCAAGGGCGCAGCCATGCGCGCCCTGATTCATCATTTGGTGGTGGAGCAGGGCCTCACGGATCCACGGGCGGTGATCCAATTTCTGGATGCAGACATCCTGCCCGCGTATTTTCATCCCGGGTGGGTGGTGGGGCCGGTGGGCGCAGTCCTCTGGTTCGACGAAGTGGAGGCCGCCAAGGTGGTCTACTGGCGGCCCCAGGGCGGCCGCCTCAATGCCCTGGTACGCTCGCTGTTCGGTCTGGCGCCCCATCCCGGCGTGCTGCAGCTCATGCGCTTGGCCTATCTGCTCTCCGGTGAAATGGCCGCGACGCTCAAATGCTGGACCCGCCTGCCCTTCCGCTGCGGCTACGGCGTGGAAATGCAGATCTTGCTCTCCTTTGCCCTGGACCTGCTCAAGCTGGCCCCGCCGGCGCCCGACCTGGACCGCCTGGTCCAGGTGTACGTGGGTCAGATGGACCACCGCCATGCCCCTCTCACTTCCAGCCGCGCCCGCCCCGGCCTGGACCAGATGGCCGCAGCGGTCATCTTCACCTTCTGGGACGTGCTGGCGCGTCATGACGTTGTCCGCTGGCAATCTACCGTTCCCTTTGCCCCGTGCCTGCGCTTACCCATTCCCCGCGAGGAGGGCCGCATCCCGCCGGAGTGGCTGGAAATCCCTTTGGAGGAACACCTGTTGCCGCCGCTCAGTCTGAATGACGAAGTTTTTCGGGCTCTGCTCCTGGGGCCCGGCTGATGCGCCTGGCCCAGATCTCCCCGCCCTGGATACCGGTGCCTCCCCGAGACTATGGGGGCACGGAACTCATGGTTGCCACTCTCATCCGGGGCCTCATGGCGCAGGGGGTGGAGGTGATCCTGTTCGCTTCCCGGGATTCCGCCCTGCTGCCCGCCCTGGGTCCCTTTCCCCGGTCCCTATGGCCGCCGGAGAAATTTTCCGAAAACCTGCACCTGTCTTACGCCTTCGCTCGCATGGGCGCCGATCCGCCCCAGGTAATCCATTCCCACCTGGAAATCGCGGCCGGCTTCTGGGCCGTCAACCGCGGCCCCGCGCCCCTGGCGATCACCCTGCACACGCCCCTGAGTCCGGTGAAAATCGACTACCTCAGGAGCTTTCCCCACGTCTGGGCGGTGGCCGTGAGCGCCTTCCAGCTTGGGCAACTGGATGGGCGCCCCCGTCTGGCCCTCATCCCCCACGGTCTGCCCCTGGATGATTATCCTTATGAAGAAAAGAAAGAGGATTTTCTTCTTTTCCTGGGGCGCATTTACCCGGATAAGGGAGCGCATACCGCCATCCGTCTGGCCCGGGAGGCTGGGGTGCGGCTGGTGATCGCCGGACCCGTCTATCCCCCTGACCAGTCCTATTTCATTGCAGAAATCATGCCGCACCTGGATGGAGACGCGGTTAATTATGTGGGGCCCGCCGATTTTTCCGCCAAAATCGCCCTCCTTTCCCGGGCCCGGGGTCTGGTCAGCCCGGTGGAGGTGGACGAGGCCTTCGGTCTGGCCCTGGTGGAGGCCATGGCCTGCGGCACCCCGGTGCTGACCTACGGCCGGGGCGCGGCGCCCGAAGTGGTGGCTCACGGCGCTACAGGGTTTGTGGTCCACACGTATAATGAAATGAAAGAAGCCCTCATGCGCCTCCCCGACCTGGATCCCCGCCAGTGCCGCAGCCACGTGGAGCTGCACTTCTGCCAGGAGCGCATGGTCAGCGCCTACCTGGCCCTCTACACAGAGATGCTGGAAGGAACGTAGGAAATCTACCCCAGGCCGGGGGATGGGGCAGACGCCCGCGCCTCCATAAACCTGCAAAAAGGCGGGGCCGGCGCTTCTCCCCTGCCATTGCCCCCACCATCTTCCTTTACTTTTCTGCTTCCCCGGTTTATCCTCAGGCAGGGTCATGGGTGTGCATCTATTGGTGTGGAAGCTGGGGATGGTCCGCTTTGCCACTTCATTGCTGGTGGTTTTGCTGGCCAACGTGCTGAACCGGGTGCTCATTGTGGACCTGAAGGTGGCCGCGTCCCTGGTCACCTTCTGCTTCGCCTTCCAGCATGTGGCCACGCCGGTGGGCCTCCTCACCGGCTATCTGTCGGACACCTATGCCCTCAGGGGCCGCCACCGCGCCCCGTATGTCTGGGGGGGCATGTTTCTGGCCCTGGCGGTCATGCCTTTTTTCCCCGGCTGGGCCCAGGCCCTGGGGGCCACTCCCACCGATCGCGGCTTGATGTGGCAGGGGATCCTTTTGTTTTCGATCTTCGGCATCGGCACCACCGCCTCGGCCACCGCGGTCAACGCCTTGCTGGTGGACCGCCTCCCGGAAACGGACCGGGGCCCGGCCCTCACCCTGGTCTGGATCCTCACCCTGGCCGGCTTCATCGCCGGGTCCCTGTTCATCAGTTTTATCTTCCCGGATTATGAGCCCCAGGGTCTGGACCGCCTCTTTCTCATTGTCGCCGGCGTCGTCCTGGCCGCCACCCTGTGGGGCACCTGGGGGGTCGAGCCGGCCGCGGACCCGTCCCGGCTGCCGGGGGAAGACCAGTGGAGTCTCGGGAAAACTTTGAGATTTCTCTTTGGCAACGCCCAACCCCTGACCTTTTTCGCCTTTCTGTTCGCCAGCCTCTTTTTTTTCTCCCTCCAGACCTTCCTTCTCACCGCCTATGGCGGCGAGGTGCTTTCCTTGCCGGTGGCCGAAACCAGCCGCTTCGGGGTTTTCATCAGTTACGGGGTCATTCTGGGCATGGCCGCCCTGCATCTTTTCCTGAGCGCGCAGCGCCGGGGCGGGCGGTTGGTGCTGGCCGTGAGCCTCGTGGTGGGCGCGGCCGCCTTCGGCCTGCTCAGCCTCACGTCTTTTTGGGCCTATGCCCCGGCGGGATTCGTGGCCCTGGGGATCTTCGGCTTTTCCCGGGGACTTTACAATGTGGGACTGTCCCATCTCACCATGGCCATGGCGCACCCGGCCTTCAGCGGCATTTTCATGGGACTTTGGAACCTGGTGAGCGGCCTGGCCCTGGCGGCCGGAGAGATGACCGGGGGAGTCCTCAAAGACTTCTTCTACCATCTCAGCGGAGACTACCGGGGGGCCTATGGCTGGCTCTTTCTGGTGGAAGGGCTGGGCCTCCTGGGATGCCTGGCCCTGCTGGCGCCCCTGCGCCTGGAACCCTACCGGCAGCGGTTTGCCCTGCTCCACGGCAGGAAGGTGAATCTGGCTGTTGCGGTGCCGGCGCCGGAACGGAGAGCCTCCTCCCATGAAAGCCGCTAGCCGTCTCTGCGCCCTGGTGTTGGTCCTGCTGCTCCAGGCAGCCTGCGGCAGCCAGCCCGAGGATGTCTCCTCCCGGCGGGTGCTCACCTTCACCGATGACGCCTCCACCCGGGATCTCATCGGCCAGTTGGCCAAAAAATCCGCTTCGCCCCTTTACCGGGACTTCGACCGCACCTTCAAGGGATTGCTGGTTCCCGAATCACTTCTGCCCTTCGAGCCCTTTGTCCTGGGCCTGTCCACGGAAAGCAAAGTCCCTGCGGTGCTGCTGCTGGACGCCCCCTGGGTGCACCGCTACGGCATCGCGGGCTGGCTCTATGAACTGGAGCGCACCAACATTTTTACCAAGGCCCACCTGGCGCCGGGTGTGGCCGAGGCCTTTTCGGTGCATGTGCCCCGCCCGGGCGGCCCGCCGGTCATGGAACTGGTGGCCGTGCCCACCAATATCAAGGGAAATATTCTTTTCTACCGGCGGGATCTGCTCCAGCGCTACCAGGTGCCTCCGCCCCGCAACTGGGAGGAGCTCAAGGCCGCCTGCCGCAAGATTCTCCCCCAGGAAAAGGGCCTCAAATGGGGGCTGCTCTTCCACGTCACCAACTTCGTGAACGATTTCTATCCCGTTTTCTGGGGCTTCGGCGGCAACATCGCCAATGAGCGGGGCCGCGTGGTGCTGCAGCACAAGGATAACCTGGCCGCGGCGGTGGCCGCCCTCGCGGAAATCCGCGGCATGCAGGGGAGCATCTCCCCGGGACCCAGGGACCTGGCCCAGTTTGAGGCCTCGGGCAGCCTGCGCCAGGCCTTCTACCGGGGGGAAGCCCTGTTCATGATCAACTGGAACACCCGGTTAAACGACTTGAAGGAAATGATCCGCAAGGGCGAAGCCAAGACCGCGGGCGGCCTCGTCAATCTCAACCAGGTGGGGGTGGCCCCCATCCCCTCCCAGATGGGAAAGACGCACCGCTACTCCAATGTGGGCTCCTTTGGCTGGGGCGTCAACCGTTTCGCCGTCACCGGCCCCGAGGTCCTGGCCAATGCCAAGAAATTTATCAGCCTGGTGGCGGAAAGCGAATTCCAGCTGCTGGCGGCTGAAACCCTGGGCCAGGTGCCCGCTCTGGAAAGCGCTCTGAAACGTGTGGAGAATCCCGTGGTGCTGCAAGTGTACCGGGATACCTTCGCGGTGCCGGACCTGCGTCTCAAGGCCCGGCCCCAGAGCCGCCTCATCAACAACACCCTGGAAAAGTATCTGCTGCAGGCACTTGCCGGGCAGAAGTCTCCGGAAGATGCCGTGCAGGGCATCCTCGCGGATTTGCAAGGCCTGAGAAAAGACGAGTAACATGCCGGCCCGGTTCCCTTTCCAGAAATACAGCCTGCGCTCCCGCCTTTTCACCCTGGGCGGGGCCACCTTCCTGTTGTGCGCCGGCGTCATCCTCCTGTTCTACCCCCTTCTGAACATCACCCTGGAAGGCCTCATGGACCGCACCATCCGCTCCATGGGGGAAGCCAAGGAGGTGGAGGCCACCACCCTGTCCCGCCTCCTGGTCCTGGAGTTCTCCCAGCTCAACGAACTGCTCTTGGTGACCCCCGGCGAAGACAGCGACCTGGACCAGCGCATCAAAAACCTCATCTGGCAGAAGGTGACTTTCAACGAGAACATCGAGGGCCTGGAACTCATCCAGGCCGGAGCCGACGCCCAGGACCGCCATCTGACCTACATGTTCTACCGCCGGGAGGCCCCGGAGCTCAAGCCCATGCCCGGGCCCCAGAAGCTGATGAAGAAGTTTTCCGGCTTGGAAAAGGAATTGATCGACGCCATCAACGACCGCCAGCGGGTGGACCGGGCCCGCCTCGACTCCGTCAACCGGGGCCCCAAAAAGGAAGGCGAGATGCTCCTGCGCTACTTCCCGGTGCACGTGCTCATGCCCGACGAAGGGGCCATCTACTGGGGCGTGGCTAAGGTGGGCATTGAAACCCACTCTCTGGCCAACCTTTTGCTCCTGCAAAATCAGGAGCAGCAGCGCATCCGCCGCACCATCTGGGTGGAAATCATCCTGAGCCTCAGCATCGCCGGGCTTTTAGCCCTGGGGCTGCTCTCCCTCTGGGCCCGGCGCCTGACCGAGCCCCTGCGGGAGCTGGGCGCGGTGACCCGGGACCTGGCCGCGGTGCGGCCTCGGGATTTCAGCCTGTGGCTGCAAAACCTGGAGCGGGTTGACACCCAGGATCAGTCCGAACCCGGGGACATAAAAAACAGCCTCATGCGCCTGGGCGCCGCCATTCCCCGCCTGGGTCAGCGCCTCCTCGACGCCGAGCGGGAGGCCTCGGTGGGCAAGGTGGCCGCGCGCATCGTCCCGGGCTGCCGCCGCTGGTTGGACCGGCTCAAAGCCCTGGATGCGGCCGGGCCGCCCTCCCAGGCCGCCGATGCCGCCCGGGAACGGGAGCGCCTTCTGGCCAATCTCACCACCAGTCTCCAGGACCTGTACCGCTTCGGAGGCGCCGGTGAGACGGCCTGGCAGGCCGTGGATCTTCATCCGGCAATCATGAGCGCCTGGCGTCTGGCCACGCTGGGCGCCCCCGAAGGCACCCGCTTTATCCAGAACGTGGAGCCCTTGCAGCCGGTCTGGGGGAACCCCTTTGATCTCGAGCATGCCCTTCTGGCCCTGGTGGAGTTTGTGGGTTCCGTGGCTGAACCCAAGGGGGAACTGGCGCTGCGCGCCGTGACCCGGCCCGGGGGCGGGGTGGCCATCACCTTTGAGGTTTCGGGCCCCCCCTCTTCCCTGGAACAGTGCCAGACACTGCTCACGCCCTTCCAGGCCGCGGCCGACATCCAGGGCCGTCTGGGGCCGGCCCTGGTCGCGGCTGTTGCCGAACAGCACGGCGGCTCTCTGGACATCGCCCCCCGGGCCGCCGGGGGGCTTATCCTCACCCTGGAACTCCCCGGGGCTCCGGATTCCCATGAAGCTTTTGACCCATATATTTAACGCCTTTGACAACTTCAGAGGCTCTCTGGGCCGGGCCTGGCGCGGGCTGGCCGGGGGCGTCCTGGACTATTCGTCCCGCATGCTCAGCATCAGCGCCCTCTACTACCGCCTCCTCATCAGCACCTTCACCAGCCTTGCCGGGGCGCGGCTCATCTTCCGGGAGTTCCTCAAGCAGATCTATTTCACCGCCCTGCAGGGCGCCCACGTGCTCATCTTTTCCGCGCTCATGCTGGGCCTGGCGGTCATCATCCACGCCACCCAGCAGCTCACCAAAGTGCAGGGCGAGGAATACGTAGGCTGGCTCCTGGTTACCATCGTCATCCGCGAGATCGGTCCGGTGTGGGCCGCGTTTTTCGTGCTGCTTCACTCCGGCTCCGCGGTCACCGTGGAACTGGGCACCATGACCGTCACCCGGGAGGTGGAGGCCCTGGAGATGCTGGGCCTGGATCCCTACCGCTACCTGGGCGTCCCACGATTCTGGGGCATTACCATCAGTCTGATCTTCCTCTACGTCATGGCCAGCTGCACCGCGGTGCTGGGAGGATATTTCTTTTCTCTGCTGTTCGCGGACATCTACTGGGAAAACTTTTGGAATTCCTTCCTCAACAACCTTACCTGGATGGACGTGGCCATGGGCTTCAGCAAGGTCACCTCCTTCGGCACCCTGATCGCCACCGTGAGTATTTATTTCGGCTTCCAGGCCCGACGCCACCTGGGCGAAGTGGCCTACTACACCTCCAAGGGCTCCCTGGTGGGCCTGGTCATCGTCGGGTCCGTTGATATCGTTATGACCACCGCGTATTATTTGTGAGCAGTACGCAGGGAGCAGGAAGCATCATCGTCAGCCAAGTAGGCGGTAGGAGCGGGGTTTCCCCGCCCTGTGGGCCCCCTTTTTCAACACGGGCGAGGAGACCTGGCCCCCATGGAGCACCGCGCCCGCCTTCACACCGGGTGTAGGGCGGAAAAGCGAAGCGCATCCCGCCTTGAGGGCCGGCGGCAGGGGACAAGTTTTCTTTCATCCCGGAATTTTCACCCCCACCCCAACCCTCCCCCATCAAGGGGGAGGGAGAAGAGAAGGCAGGGTGCGCCACGCGCCCCAGAAAGATAATTTACCCCCATGCTCCATTACAGCCTCAATCTGAAAAGCCTGGTCCTGGACGAACACCCGGCTGGCTGGCCCCTGCCCTTCCACCTGGACCTGGGGCTCAGCGAATGCCTGGTCATGGAGGGCATCGGCAGCAAGGAGGCGGAACGCCTGGCCCAAGCCGCAGCGACTCTGGCGCCCCTGGCGGCAGGCGAGCTGACGCTATGGGGCCGGGATGTCAAAGATGCGACCCGGGCGGATCTTTTCGATCTGCGGCGGCGCATCGCCCTTATCACCCCCCAGCACATGCTCCTGCACCGCCTCACCCTGGCCGAAAACCTGACCCTGGGGCCGGCTTTTCATCAGGGGTCCTCTGAAGCGAGCATCCTGGAGCAAAATGCTCCTCTGCTGGAGCGGCTGGAGTTACGGAACCACCTGGAATCCTTTCCGCCCCAGTTGCCCGACTACCTGGTGCACCGGGCTCTCTGGGCCCGGGAGCTCATCAAGGAGCCGGACCTGATCCTGGCCGTGATCGGCGACCCCTTATCCCCTGCCGACCAGCAGCGCCTCATGGCGCCCCTGCTCAAGGACCTGGTTTCCCTCCAGAAGACCGCCATCCTGCTCATGGGACGCTCCCTGCGCGCCTTCCACCCCCTGGCCCACCGCCTCCTGCGCTTTAAAGACGGCCGCTTCCTGGAACACCGCTTCCTGGAACACGAAAGCCGCCCCCTGGTGGGTTTTTTGTCGTTGTTTTGATGCATGGGGGGAGAGGGCCAGGGGGATGATCCCCCTGCCCTCCCCCACACCCCCCACCCAACCCGCGGATTGAATAAATATTTGGCCGCAACCCGCCGTGGCCTTGACGCGGGGCATTATGGCGGCGCAGGCTTTCCAGTCTGTGCCTCTGCACAGGTGAAGACACCTGTGCCACTTGGCCTTCACTCACTTGGGAGTGATCCGCCGGGTTGGGTTGGTCAACTGATAATAAAGGAAATTTGCTTCTCGGTGCGCAGTGCGCACCCTAAACAGCTGCGGCCTGTTAAATAAAAAATGCAAGGCTAATCCGCCCACCATCCCGTCTCGAGGCGGCGGGCAAGACCAACCTCACGTCCCTGGTTCCCAAGCCCCCGCTTGGGAACCTCATGGGGAGATTAGAGGGCGGCCGCAGCCCCATAAAAAATTATTGCGCTTTAGGATTGAGGAGACGAGGTTTTCTTGGCAGGGGTCAGTAAAGGGTGGTTATCAAAGCGGTCCATGGAGCGCCCCAGCCCGCCCTGGGTATTGACGGCGGCAAGGCGCCTGCGGCAGGCCTCCGCCACGCCTTTCTTGCCCAAACCCGCATAGACGTCGAAGGCCCGTTCAAAGGCCGAGAAGGCCAGGTCCCATTCCCCCCGGCTCTGGTGGACCTCCCCCAGAAGCATGAGGTCCGCGGCCATGGCGGCCCGGTCCAGGTTGTCTTTGTCCGCGGCCAGGGCCTGGCGCAGGTGCTCCAGGGCCTGGGCCGCGTTGCCCGAGGCGAACAAAAGCCGGCCCCACTGGTAGTGCAGCAGGCCTTTCAGTTCGGCCACGGCCAGACTCTGAGCCTGTTCCAGGTAATGCCGGGCCCGGGACTGATCGCCCTGATCCAGGGAAAAACCCGCCAGCCTGCAATAAACCTGCCCCAGGGCGGCTTTGTTTTCCGCGCGCCGGGCCGCGTCCTCGGCCAGGGCCAGGTGCCGGGCCGCCCCGGCCGGGTCTTTGGCCTTCTGGGCCACAGTGGCCAGGTTGGCCTGATTGGTGGCCGCGTCCGTCCAGTTGGCGGTTTCCCGGTTGATCTCAAAGGCCTGGGTGAAATGTTCCCGGGCCTTGGGCAAATCCCCCTGTTCCAGGGCCACGGCCCCCAGGTTGTTGAGCTGCGCGGCCACGCCCCGGCGGTAGTCCACGGACCGGGAAAGATTCAGGCCCTTGGTGAAGTCGCGCTCCGCCTTTTTAAAATCCCCCTGGGAAAGCCAATCCTCACCCTTCTGGGCATAGGCGTCCGCCTTCTGCACCTGCTGGCCGTAGGGGTCGGGCTTGGCCCCGCAACCCAGGGCCAGGAGCAAAAGGGCCAGGCAGATCAGCGCATGTTCCCGAAAACTCTTCATATCGGTGGGGCGGGCCTCCGCGCCCGCCGGGATTTTAGATTTTGGTGCGCAGTGCGTATCCCATCATTGGACACCCGAGGGCGGGTGTCCTCCACCATCTCTCCTGGTTCCCAAGCTCCTGTTGGGGAACCGGGTGAAGGCAAAGCTCTGCTTTGCACCTCTCTCACGGCACCTGCCGGGGATCCACGTGCACGGGCTTCCCTTTTTTCCCCTTGGGCAGGGTCATGCGGATCAGGGGGTTGGCCTTCACCGCGTCCACCACGTCCTTCCCACCCTTGACGGTCTCCTGGGTGGTCTCCATCAAGGCGGGAATCTCCTGGGCCCCGGTGCGCAAATCGGCCAGGATGGCCTTTAACGTTTCCGTCTCCTGGTGCACCGCCTTGGTGATCTCCTCCAGGTTCCTGGCTGAAGGCTGAAGATTGCCGGCCAGTTTCTGGGCTTCCTTCAAGGCTTTGTCCAACTGGGCCAGGGACTGGTTCATGCGGCCCAGGAAATCCTTGCGCATGAGCAGTTCCCCTAAAGTGCCCTTGGCTTCGGTGAGGGCCTTCCAGGCCTGGCCGAAGTTGGTGAGCGCAGCCAGGAGGGCCTTTTCGTCGGTCTTCAACTGTTCACTCAGGTAAGCCAAATTATTAAATATCTGACGCGCCTGCTTGATGGTGTCTTCGTTAAAAATCTCGGCCAGGGATTCGTTGAGGGTCTTCCGGGCCCGGGAGGGGATGGTGCCGTATTCGGGAATGGGAGGGTAGCCCGAAGTGCCGGGGCTGATGTCCACGAATTCGCTGCCGATGAGGGTGGGGCTCACCACTTCGCCCACGGAGTCCTGCCGCACCAGGTCCGCGTATTCGGTGACAATCTTGATGGTCACCTCCACATGGTTTTCATCCACCATGCGGCTGATGCGCATGGCGGAGACCTTGCCGATCTCCGTGTTGAACATCTTCACCAGGGAGCCGGGCTTGAGATTGTAGCCCTGTTTGAACCGCAGGTGGTAAGTGCGCTGGGAGACGAACCAGCCTTTGCCCTGGGCCAGGACCAGGAGGGTCACCTTAGTGATGATGACCATCACCAGGAGGAAGAGCCCCACCAGCTTTTCTCTGCGGGTAAAACCTTCCTGCATGAGTCCCCCCTGCGTCTAGCCGCCTTTGCATCATACCATCAGGCCGGCCTCTATGACAAGCCGAAGGTGCGGACCCGGCCGCCGCGGGGGCGCTCCGGGGAGGCCATTCCACACCAACGAGGGATACGCCCTGCCGCTTTTCCGGGGTGAGGTGGCGCCAGGCCCCGGTTGCGCCCCGCCAGCGGGGCGCGAAGCCATCCCCTTGCCGCTGCCAGACGGCCAGGGTGCGGCGCTCCCGCCCCCCTGCCCGGCCCGGCTCGCCCTCCAGCACCACCAACTCGGCCTGGCCGTCGCCATCCAGGTCGGTGAAGAGCATTTCCGTCAGAGGCTGGGGCAGGGGCGGCGACTGCCAGAGTACCTGTGCACCGCCTCGGCCCGCCCGCACGGTGCAGAGATGCGGCCTGATGGCGGGGCCGCTTGCCCCGGCTGCATCGGCCTTCCATGCGGACAGGGCCAGGAGCGCCTGGCCGCCGCCGTCGCCGGTTCCCAGGGCCATATCGTCAATCCACCAGTCTGACGGCGATTCCCAGAGAAGCCGCCCGCTGCGGCTGATGGCCACTTTGCCGTCCTTGAGGGCGAAGATGGCCGGACTACCATCCAACGGGGCGGTGAGGGTGCGGGCGATTTTGCCGGCAGGCGGCGCAGGGGCGAGATAGAGCATCTTTTCGGCGTGGGTCTCGAAGGTTTGGGACGCAGGGTTCCAGCCCACCAGGAAACGGCTGGTCAAGGCCACCCCCAGTTTCTTCAGGGTAGCCTGCGCGGCCGGGTTTTCGGGGGCCAGGGGCGCGGGCTGGGTAAAACCCTCGATGACAAAAGGAATGAACTCGGCCTTGACCGCGCCGGTCTTCCGGAAGTGCACCCGCACCATCACCGAGTCCCGGGTGTGGGCGAAATGCTGGTCGAAAACGAAATTCCCCAGGCTGTAAAGGATAAGCCCGTGGCGGTAGGGTTCCGCGGGCTGCATGACGTGGGGATGGTGGCCGATCACCAGGTCGGCCCCGGCGTCGATGACCGCCCGGCAAAACTGCACCTGGGAAGGGTGAGGCGTCAGGCTGTATTCATTGCCGTGGTGCACGCTCACCACCACGATGTCCGCCTGAGCCTTGGCAATTTGCACTGCCATGGCCACCGGGCCCATCTCCAATAAGGACAATCCGGGCGCGTCTTTTTTCGCCGCCAGGGCCGGGGGGACGGTATCGATGGCGTTGTAGGCCAGAAAGGCGAACCGGATGCCGCGCCGCTCCACAAAATGGGGGCGGTTGGCCTCGGCTTCATCCCTGCCGCCCCCCGCGAAACCGATGTCCGCCTCTGCCAGGCGGCGGCAGGTATCCGCCAGACCCTGGCGGCCGAAATTCAGGGTGTGGTTGTTGGCCAGGGAAAGCACTGTAAAATTGGCCGCCTTTAAAGCCGGGATCACCTCGGGGTCGGCCCGGAAAATCATTTCCTTGCCGATTTCCCGGCCCGGGGTGATGGGGCACTCCAGGTTGCCGAAGACCAGATCGGCCCCGGCCAAAATCTCCCGCACCCGGTGGAAGGGCTGGTGATAATCGTTTAACCCTTTGATCTTTTTGGCCACATAGCGGGATAGCATGATGTCCCCCACGGCGATGAGGGTGGCCTCGGGGGGAGACTCGGGCAGGACTTCCCGGGCGGCCCGGAACTGGCGGAACTGCTCGGCCAGCAGTTGCCCGGGGGTGGCGGGCGGCGGGGCGGCTTCCCGGTGGTTCAGGGGGCGCAGTCCGGTGGCCTGGAGCAGCGCCGTTACGCTGACCATAATAAATATCCAGCCTAAAAATCTGCGCCACATGAGTTAAAACCTGTCAATTTATTTCAGATCATTAGGACTCGACATATGCCGTTGAGTCTACTTTGGGAGGCTCCTTCCCCCAAAAACCGCATGCCCACGATTTCACTAAAACCATTGGGCATCCCAGCCTTTTCCAAGATATGCCGGCACATATCCCTGATTCCTCCCTCCCCCTTGATGGGGGAGGGCCGGGGTGGGGGTGGCGATATTCAGGAGTTGTCTTGATCGCCCCCTTCCCTCCAACCTCCTCCCCTAGGGGGGAGGGGGCCAAAGAACTCATTCCTGCAATATCCTTACCGTGTGGCTCCAGTTTGTAGAGATGATTCTTTTTAATGCTGTCCCTTGCCCAGGGTTTCGTCGCCGCCCCAGGCCCGCTGCCGCACCCAGGGCGGGGTGCGCAAACCCGAGACGCTGTCCAGTTCCGGCAGATAGGGCTTGATGTCCAGGATGGGGGTGTCCTCCCAGGCGTCCAGGCCTTCCACCTCGATGCGGTTCTCCTTGACGCTGACGATCTGGCAGACGGACAGACCCAGGAGGTTGGGCCGCACCGGCGACCGGGTGGCAAACACGCCGGTCAGGGGATTGTCCGGGTTGCCCCGGGGATGCAGCTTGAGAATCCGGCGTTTCTCCGGCGTGTCATTCTTATGAAACCAATAAATAACCCAGATGTGTGAAAAATCCGCCAGGCCATCCAGGCCCAGGAGATACTCCGGCTGCATAAAAAGAAAGGTGCGATTGTTCTCTTTGATCACCCGGCCGATGGTTTTCAACGTGAAGGTGGGCATGCCGTGTTCTCCGGCAGGAGCCTTGACGGCCCCCTTAGCTGATTCAGACGCGCCGGCCAGAGTAAAGGATTTCCCGAAAAGGCAGGGGAAGGCCAACCCCAGACAGGCCGCCGCCACGAAAATTACAGATAATTTTATTTTTTGCCGCTGTTTCATCAGATCTCCCTTGCCGGAGCGGGCTTTGGGATCCGGCGGTTTCCCTCACACCGACGTCAACTCAATCTGCCCCCAGGCCCCCAGCTTGTCGCCCAGAATCACCACCCCGCCCAGGGCTTCGGGGATGGACGCCAGCCAATCCAGGGCTTCGGAGATGCTATGGGCGTCGGCGACCCGGTTTCCCAGGGCCGTGGCCAAGGCGTCGGCCAGGGCTGCATCCGCAGCCAGGACGCAGGCCGCATCCGCCCGGCCGAGACTGAGGGAATGCCCCACCGTGGCCGAGGAGGTGCACACCCCCAAAGGAGTCCTGGCCGGGTCCAGGCGCAAGCCTACCCTGTGGCTCAAGGGCGATGTGCCGGCAAAGAGCCCCACGGTAGCGGGAGAGGTGATCTTCAGAAAGATGTCCCCGCCGTTTTCCACGATGACTTCCTCGCTGTCGGCCATCAAGGCCCGGCCCACCCGTTGGGCCAGAGCGCCGGCCACCGCGGCCATGGGCCCCACCCCGGCTTTGATCCCTGCGGCCGCCATCTCCCGGACCAGCGGCGGGGCGTAGGGGTCCTCGGGCCAGGGCGTCAGGGTGGTGAGAAAGTTGGGGTGAGCGCTGATGTAGGCCTCCAGTTGCCCCCGTTCGGCCACCACCAGGCTGCGCACCTGATCGGTAAAATCATGGGCCGCCAGGACCAGAAGATCAGTCTCCCGCACCGCCACCCGGAACTGCGCCAGTCCCTCACGGGCCATGCGGGTGCGGTAGGTGCGTTCCTCAAAGCCTTTCACGCCATTCGTCCCTGGAAAAACTTCGCCTTCTCCGCATTTAGCCCGGTTTATCGGGAATTAGCAAGGGGGATTCGAGAGATAGCCCTACTTATTCCCCAAAACCGCAATGAGAATCACCCCCGCGGTCATGCAGATGGTGCCGACAAGTCGCGGCAGGAAGGGGCGCTCCCTCAGATAGAGTCCACCCAAAACCACGCTGAAAAGCAGGCTCAGGCGTTTGACCGCTATGACGTAAGGGGCGGGGCCGAAGGCCAGGCCCTGGGACACGGACAGGACGCTTAAGGCCACAAAGGCCCCGGCCAGAATGGCCCAGCCCCAGGGGATGGGCCAGGCCGGCCCCAGGCGGGAACGGATCACCGGGTATCCCAGGGCCAGGCCGCCGGCATAGCCGAAGGGGTAAGTTATTCCTAAGAAGAGAGGCTCGGAGTTGAGGATGGCCACCTTGTACAAGGCCGCGCTGACAGAGTAAATGAGGGCCACCCCCAGCATGAGGCGGGCCCCCGGTTCCCGGATCAAGGCCTTGACAGGCGCCAAGAGCCCGGGGGCTCCATTCCCTATACTGAGGATGTAGCTGCCCCCGGTGATGAGCACGATGCCCGCAATACCCAGGCCCTGCACGGTTTCGCCCAGGAAAAGCCAGCCCGTGGCGATGAGAAAGACCGGCGTGAAGGCCAGAAAAGGGATGCACAACGACAGGTGGCAACCCCGCAAAGCCTTCATATACAAAAGGGTGGCCGTTATCTCCAAAGGGATGAGGATGACGATCGTCCGCCAGAAGCCGCTGCCCAATTCCGGGACCGCCATGAAGGGCATGAGCGCAGCCAGAAACGGCAGTGCGAAAAACACCCGCACCATCCCCATGCCGTAAGGCGACAGGTGGGTGAGATGGCGCTTGGTGACCACGTCCACCCCCGCATCCCCCACCGCCGCGGCCAAACCCATAATGAGCCAGAACATAAGATTGTTGGGTCAATGAACTTGGAGGAGGGGGCTGGGGAATTGGCTCCCCATGCTCTCCCCCCGCCAAAAAACCCTTACCCCCCTCCCCTCCCCCGCGCTGCCGCCAGCCGGTTGCTCAGCTCGGTGAATTGGGTCACGCTCAGGGTTTCGCCCCGGCGGCCGGGGTCGATGTCCAGTTCTTTGAGAGCCTCGGCCGCCGCCGCGGCGGTCACCCCCAGTGTGGCGGCCTGGGCCACCAGCGTGTTTCTCAAGGTCTTGCGGCGCTGGCTGAACGCAGACTTGACCACCTTGAGGAAAAGTTCCGGGTCCGCGGCCGCAGGCTCGGGGCGGGCAGGCTCAAAAGCTGCCACCACAGAATCAACCCGGGGGGGCGGGTGGAAGTTGGCCGGCCCCACGCTGAAAAGGCGGCGCACCGTAAAATGATACTGCACCATCACGGTGAGGATGCCGTAATCCCTGGTGCCGGGCCGGGCCAGGAGCCTCTCCCCCACTTCGGCCTGCATCATGAGCACGGCCCGGGCCAGGGCACCTTTCTCCTGGGCCAGTTTGAAAAGCAGGGGCGAGGTGATTTGATAGGGGAGATTACCGGCCACCTTAAGCGGCCGCGCCGCTTCCCGGGCCAGGGCGGCAAAATCAAAGTCCAGGACGTCGGCGCAGACGATCTGCACCCTCGGATGCCCATGAAAGAGCTCACCCTCCAGGTAGGCGGCCAGGGCCGGGTCCATTTCCAGGACCACCAGATGCTGAGGAATGGCCGCCAGCCACCGGGTCAGGGCCCCCAGGCCGCCGCCGATCTCCACCACCCAGTCGCCCGCCTGCAGGTCCAGGGCCAGGGCGATGCGCTCGGCCTGGTGGGGATGGATGAGGAAATGCTGGCCCAGGGATTTGCGGGGCTTCAGGCCCAGACGCGCCAGGAGGGCTTTAGGAGAACTGGTGGCGCACACCCTTGAACCTTTGGGCCTTCTGTTGGCGGTAGCGCTTGACGGCCCACAGGGTGAGGAAGTAGGAGGCTATGGCCGGCGGAATGGCGATAATCAATCCCCCCACCTGCAGGGCCAGCCCGCCCCGCCAGAGCAGGTCCATCAACGAGTTCATATCGAAGGTTTCGGGCAGGCTGAGGACCTCGTCGCGGAACACCAGCAGGCGCCCCACTTCATAGGCGGCGAAGTAAAGGGGCGGAATGGTCAGGGGGTTGCAGATATAAATACCGATAAAGGCGGTGACCACGGAGACCCGGAACAGGGGCGCCAGGGTGAGGGCCATGATATTGTGGAAGGGAATGGTGGGGGTGACGCCGATGAAGACGCCCAGGGCCATGCCCCAGGCCAGCTTGCGGGGGTCGCCCTGCAGGCGCCGGAATTTGAGCCAGGCGTAACGCAGCCTGCGTTTCAGGGTCATGACGGCGGCGCAGCCGGGGCTGAATTGGCCTGCATCTGGGCTTCCACCTCTTCCCGCAACACCCGGCGCAGGACTTTGCCCACAATGGTCTTGGGAAGTTCGTCCCGAAACTCCACGAACTTGGGCAGCTTGTAGGTGGCCACCAGGGGCGTCAGGTAGTCCATGATCTCCGCGGCGGTGAGTTCCGCGCCTTCCTGGGGAACGATGACGGCCTTCACCACTTCCCCCCGGTACGAATCCGGAATCCCAAATACCACGGCTTCTTTCACCCGGGGATGCTGGTAAAGCACCTCTTCCAGTTCCCGGGGGAAGACCTTGAAGCCCGACACGATGATCATGTCCTTTTTGCGGTCCACGATGTAAAAATAGCCCTTGTCGTCCATCAGGGCCAGATCGCCGGTGTAAAGCCAGCCGTCCCGCAGGGTGACGGCCGTTTCCTCGGGGCGCTGCCAGTATTCCTGCATGACCTGGGGACCCTTGATGACCAGTTCCCCCATTTCGCCCACGGGCATTTCCTGCTCCCCGGTCTCGGCATCCATAATCTTGGCCACGGTGCTGGGAAAGGGTATGCCGATGCTGCCGGGCGGACGCAGTCCGTGCACCGGACTGATATGGGTGACCGGACTGGCTTCGGTGAGGCCGTAGCCTTCCAGGATGGTGCAGTTGGTCAGGGACTCGAAACGGTCCCGCACCTCATGGGGCAACGCCGCGGAGCCGCTGATGCAGAGCCACAATTCGGAGAAGTCGATGGACGGCAGTTCGGCGTGATTGATCAGGGCCACGAAAAGGGTGGGCACGCCGGGCAGGATGGTGGGCCGGAAGTTTCTCAGGGCTTTTAAAAATACCTTTATGTCAAATTTGGGCAAGATCATGATGCTCACCGCCTGGGACAGGGGCCAGTTGAGGCAGACGGTGAGGCCGAAAACGTGGAAAAAGGGAATAAGCCCGATGAGCCGTTCCTGGGCGTAGCGCAGCGTGGGGACCCAGGCGTTGATCTGCATGACGTTGGCCATGAGGCTGCCGTGGGTCAGGATGGCGGCTTTGGGGACGCCCGTGGTGCCGCCGGTGTATTGCAGGAGGGCGGTGTCCGCCACGCCCGGCACCGGGTCCTCTTCCAGGGGCGCGGCCTTCGCCAGATCCCGGAAGCGGTGGCGTCCGGGGCCGGGGGTAAATCCCGTGGGCAGGCCCTCCCAGCGGGCCTTCAGGGGGTAAATCCAGGACAGGGGCCAGGGCAGGGCGTCAGCCAGGCCGGTGATGAGGACCCGGTCCACGGGGACTTGAGCCAGAGCCTGATCCACCTTGGGCATGAGGTGGTCCAGGACCACCAGGAAACGGCTGCCCGAGTCCTTCAACTGGAAGGTGATTTCCTTGGGACTCATGAGGGGATTCATGAGCACCGCCACGGCGCCCAGGTTGAGCACCGCGTGGTAGGCCACAGCCAGTTGGGGGCAGTTGGGCAGGAGAGTGGCCACGCGATCGCCCTTCCGCAGGCCCAGGTCGCGCAGGGACCGGGAGAGACGCTGCACCTGCTCCCGAAAGCCCCTATAGGTTATGGTCTTGCCAAAGAAAATCAGGGCAGGGGAATCGGGGGATTTGGCCGCGGCATCGACCAGCAGCCAGGGTAAGGAACGATCCGGCTCCCCTATGGTCCGGGGCACTCCCTGATCGTAATGCTGGACCCAGGGATAGTCCATGGCCGCGGCTCGCTTTCTCTTAGTGGCAGTTGCCCGGATCGCTGCCGCAGCCCGAACAGCTGCAGTTGTGATGCGGGGCCAGATCCTCGGGGGTGGCCTCCCGGACTCCCTTGACGGTAATGTCGAACTGCAATTCCTTACCGGCCAGAGGATGGTTGAAGTCGATGACCACCTTGTCTTCCTTAAGTTCCGAAACGATGAACAGAACCGGCTGATTCTGCTCGTCCACCGTCTCAAAGACCATGCCGGGCTGGAGGTCCAGGCCGGGATCAAAATCGCCCCGGTCCACTTCCATGATCATCTCCTGGTCCACTTCCCCATAGGCCTGGGTCGGCTTCAGGACCACCACCTTGTGGTCGCCCGCCTCCATGCCCAACAGGGCCTCTTCCAACCCCGGGGGCATCACCCCGGTTCCCAGGCAGAAAGCTATTTCTTCCGGTTTGCCATCCCGGGGGTAGAACTCGCCTTCCCCCAAACGGATGAGATAATCCACATTAACCACAGAATTGGCGCTTACTTTCATTGTGTCCTCTCTGGGTACCATATTTTGCGTTTACACCTGCAGAAGCCCGCGGGAGGACATACTTCCCCGAAGTAAGACATTCTGCGTTATTAATGGTGATGGCAAGCTGGGAAATGGCCGGATCACTCCTTGGTGCCCATGATGATGCGGCCGGTGTTGAGGAGGTTGCAGCACACGGACTTGTCGATCTTGACGCCCACTTCCTCCAGGACCCGGATGACATCCAGGTCGGTGGTGAAGCCGATGCGATAGAACAGTGGCGCCAGCAGGTCTTCCATGCGGGAGAGGTGGCCGCCGTTTTGGCAGCGGCTGTGATTGACGACGATGATTTGGCCGCCGGGCTTCACCACCCTGAGGATCTCCCGGCATACCCGGTGGGGATCCGATACTGTGGTGATGACATAGGCCGACATCACCGCGTCGAAGTGGTTGTCCGGGAACTCCAGGTTGGCGGCATCCATGACCCTGAGATCATAAGTGGTGCCGCCGTTCAGGCGTTCCGCCTTTTCCTGGGCCCGGTTCACCATGGCCTGGGAGATGTCGATGCCCACCAATTCGGTCTGGGGAGGGTAGAATTCCAGGGTGGAGCCGGGTCCGATACCGATCTCCAGGATGCGCTGCCCGGGGCGGCGGTCCAAGTAATTGAAGGCCCGACGGCGGCCCGGACCCAGGAGTTGCCCAAAGACGGCATCATAGAAGGGGGAGTAAAAAGAATACAACCGTTCCATATATTGGGGACTGACTCTTACCCGCATGATTTGCGTCCTCATTATCTAAGTTGCTGGAAATTGGCCGTTTTGGAAGGGGAACTCAGTTGTTGGCTGATCGTGATAATTTTACCGCACCCTTCCAAAAAAATAAACTGAAATTTTTTTCCGGCATTAAGCGCGCCCCAAATTCTGCCGGTCCGCCAGCCCATCTTTCCGGACCGCCATTTGACCGGGCCTGTCCCGGCCATGGCCCCGTCCGGCCCGTTAGCAGTTGACATTGCCCGGCTATCACGGGTATTGTACTAAAGATACAGGTTGGCAGCCGTAATGCCTGGCCCGAGTGGCGCGTGCTCCCAACCGCAGCAGGCAGGCTGCCGCCGGGATTATGTGTCACCTCGCCGGTATTCCCTTTGCCGGGATAAGGAAGCCGTCAACAATACCCGGGGCTGTCTCCGGCGTTTTGAGGGGGAGGAGCTTGGTATGACCGATAAGAAACATTTGGGATTGAGACGAGTAGTGGTCACCGGCATGGGCATGGTGACCTCCATGGGGCGGGATGTCACCACCGTCTGGCGCAGACTGAAAGAGGGGGAATCCGGGGTGCGCCGCCTCAGCTCATTCTCCAATGAACTGCTGGAATCCTATAATCCACCGGATGATTTTCCTCTCATCGGCGGAGACCTTCCGGACTTCGACCTGAAAGAGATCCTGCAAGCCCGCAAGGGAACTCTGACCAAGGAAGACCTGAAACAGATCAAATACACAGATCATTTCACCCAGTTCGCCCTGGCCGCCAGTCTGGAGGCCATTCAGGACACGGGCATGGTCCCCGAAAACGAGGACCCGGAGCGCGCCGGGGTCATCATCGCCAGCGGCATGGGCGGCGTCAGTTCCTGGGAAGAGTCCATGATCCGCCTCATGAAAGAGGGAGTGCGGCGGGTCTCACCCTTCCTGGTGCCCAAGATGATTCCCAACCTGGCTGCGGGCAACGTCTCCATCACCTTCAAGGCCAAGGGGCCCAACATCGCCCTGTCCACGGCCTGCGCCGCGGGTTCCCACGCCATCGGCATGGCCTTCCGCTCCATCCAGCTGGGTGAGGCGGACATCATCGCTGCGGGCGGCAGCGAGGCCGCGGTCACCCCGCTGTGCATCGTCGGCTTTTACCGCATGGGCGCCCTGGCCACCGGCTATAACGATAATCCCCAGGCCGCCAGCCGGCCCTTCGACATTCAGAGAAACGGCTTCGTCATGTCCGAAGGCTCGGGCATCCTCATCCTGGAGGAACTGGAGCACGCGCTCAAACGTAACGCCCGCATCTACGCCGAAATCACCGGCTTCGGCATGACCGGCGACGCCTACCACATTACCGACCCCAATATGGAAGGGGCCTTGCGCTGCATGATTGCCGCTCTCAAGGACGCGGGCATCACTCCCGAGCAGGTGGATTATGTCAATCCCCACGCCACCGCCACCCCGGTGGGTGACCGCAACGAAACCACCGCCTTGCGCAAAATCTTTGGCGACAGGGCGTCCCGCCTCATGGTGAGCGGCACCAAATCCATGACCGGGCACCTGTTGGGCGCAGCTGGGGCGGTGGAAGCCATCTTCTCCATTATGAGCATTAAAGAAGGGATCATCCCTCCCACCATCAACCTGGAAGAACTGGACCCGGATTGCGCCGGCCTGGATATCATCACCGGTAAGGCCCGTGAGGCCAACGTGCGCTACGCCCTTTCCAACTCCTTCGGCTTCGGCGGCACCAACGCCGCCCTGGTCTTTAAACGGTTCGAAGGCTAGAAGCCAACGCTCTTTGAAAAATATGGCGAAAGAGCCGGGAGGAGGCCAAGAGCCTGCGCCAGTTGCTGTCTTTCTCCAAGAAGAAGGACGAAGCCACCCCCTCATGGACTACCTGGTGCACCTGCAGGAGCGCCTGGGCCACGCCCGGGAGCTTTTGACCAACCCCGCGCTCACGGCCTTTTTCTTCGGGCTTCTCTTGACGGTTGCCGGCTCGGCCCTGCCTGCCCACGCCACCTCGGCTTCCTCCGAGGTCGAGCTGAAAAAGGCGATCTTCCCGGCCACCCTGCTCCGGGTGCGAAGCGGTGGCGCCTGCCACCGTATAAAGGAAAGGGAGAGGGTGCTGTTTGAGATGACCGACCCGGAGGAGATCCGCAAGTTCATTGCCGCGCTGAAAATCTCCCAGATATTCAGTGGCGGGGCTTGCAAGTGCTGCGGCTACCCCACCCTGGAATTTTACCTGGAAAAGAAGTTGCTCGCCTCCCTGGGCGTCCACCACGGGGAAACCCTGAGATGGCCCGGGGGCCCGTGGAAGGGCGATGCGGAGCTTACCCAGGCCGGGTCCGATTTCCTGACGAAATGGCTGGCCGATCATGGCGTGCCCGAGCCACTGGCGGAATGGGAACGAACCAAGGCCATAAGAAAAAAGAAGCGGCCACAAAAACAAAAAGGCCTATGGCCTAATTAACCGGAAATGCCGAACGCCACCCGGCAACCGCGCTTTTGTTGTATAATGACTATCCTAGTCCGGCGCTAAGGAACCCTTGATTTTATGGACCAAAAGTCCAAGCCCATCCGCATCGCCATTATTGTGGACCGCGCCCTGGCCAGTTGCCTGCCGCTGCTCCTGCCCTTCTCCGTGGCCGGCTACCCCTTTGTGCACATTGAATTCTTTCAGGTTCCCGGCGCCCAGGGCCCCATCGCCGCACCCCTGCCGGAGCTCACCCCCGAAGCCGTGGTTCTGGGTTTGCACCGGGAGCAGTCCGAGGGGTGCGTCAAACCATTGGAGGAACTGCAGCCCCTGAGCTTCGACCTGGTCCTGGATTGGCAGAACTGGACCGCAGGCCTGCCGGAGGTGCCTCCTGATGGACTGCCCAATCTCATCACCGGCCCGGCCACTCCCTTTCTGGAGAAAATTCTTTGTCAGTATGAAGAGCTGCGCCAGAAAATCGAGATCAGCGCCGGCATCCTCATCAACGCCACGGACGCCATCGTCACCATCAACGAAGACCACACCATCATCGGTTATAACTTCGGCGCGGAAAAGATTTTCGGCTACCCCCGGGCCGAGGCCCTGGGCCAGGATTTGAGCATCATCATCCCGCCGCCCCACAAGCAGGGGCACAGGGACTACGTGCGCCGCTACGTGGCCACCCGCAGCCCCCACGTCATCGGCAAACACGTGCAGTTGAACGCCCAGCGCCGGGACGGCTCGGAATTTCCCATCAGCATTTCGTTTTCCGTGGCGGAGATCGGCGGGAATCTCTATTTCACCGGCATCGTCCGGGACATCAGCGAATACAAGGAGATGGAAAACCGGGTGCTGGCGAGCGAACGCCTGGCCGCGGTGGGCAACACCGTGAGCCACATCGCCCACGAAATTAAAAACCCCCTGGCCATCATCGGCGGTTTTGCCCGCCAACTCGCTAAACTGCCGGGACTGGAC
>CAZFWX010000002.1:0-60585 GCA_964522695.1 uncultured Desulfobacterales bacterium | reverse complement strand
TAAAGTACGCAAATATGGAAACCGGGTCGCCTACCAGTCGAAGCCCGGCTCCGCTTCGTGGCTCATGGCCAGGTTCATGCCCATGTCCCCGGGGGAATCCATGCCGGCCATCTGGTCAGCGTTCCCTCCCAGGCAGGCGCCGGGACCCTTGCCTTTACCGGGACCAGGTCCCATGCCAGGACCCATGCCGGGGCCGCCCATGGGGCCGAAGGCAGCCTGGGGCGCGATCTTGCGCATTTCCAGGCGGAAGGCCACCATCTTTTCCATGAGCTGGCCTTTAATGGCGTGCAGTTCCTTGGCCTTGGCCAGGATGGCTTTCTCATCCGGCTTTTCGGCCTTCCACAACTGCATCATTTCCGCCCGTTTGACGGCCATCTCTTTCCGTTGGGCCGCGGTCTCATTCATGAACTTCTGGCGCAGATCGAAGACCTGGCCAGCCTGTTCCGGGGTCAGGTTCATCATGTTCATCCTGGAGCCCATCTTGCCGCCCCAGCGGGGCTGGGCCCAGGAGGGGGCCGCCATGGCCAGCACCAGGCCCATGACCGCCAGAATCATCAAGGCTGGCGCGGCCTGCCGTAAAAACCTTCGCTGCATCTTGTCTATCTCCTCGTGAAGGGGGTGATGAGAAGCCGATTGTCGGCATTTACCTGATATAACCCCGGGAGGGCGGCAATCCGGCGCGGCCTTTTCAGAAAAAAATTTTTGTGCAGAATGGCTGTGCTGGAGGGTCGGGCAGGGGGTCGCCCCCCTGCCCTTTTCGGTCGATGCGCCGTTCAGGCCGGCTGGGAAATGGCGGAAAGCTGCCAGGGATTGCTGCCCACCGGGCGCACAAAAGTCCAGTATTCCTCGAACTTCACCGGCTCCGTTTTGCTGCCGGCCACCACCGCGCCGCTTTTGGCATCTATGGTGTAATCCAGCAGGTTGGCCAGGAACCGCACGGTAATATAGTCCTGACCCGCCTCCTGCCAGGCCTCGGAAATATCCACGGAGCGCACCGCCACGCTCTCCAGCTTGTTGATCCTGCCTTCTTCCTTGAGCCGGACCGCGTCCTCTTGCAGGATACGGAACATTTCATCGGTGAGAACGTTCTTGGCCGGAGTCAATTCCCGGTCGGCCCAGGCCCCCTGGACTTTAAAGAAAATATCCTGGGCCGTTTCTTTGAACTTGAATTCATCAAAGGACGGATCCATCTGGCGGATGAATCCCAGTCCCCGCTCCAGATCCTGGTCCGGCGCCGGCTGGTCGTAGTACGGAGCCTGCATGGCGCCGCCGTAGGCCGGCTGCGCGGCTTCGGAGGCGTAAGAGGAAGGTCCCTCGGCCACGGCCTCCTTACGCCGGCTCTTGACGAAATGGTAAATCATGTAGCCGATGCCGGCCAGGATCAGGATGTCGAAGATTCCCGGCATGCTGCTGCCGCCAGCGGCGGCGCCGGTGCCTCCCGAGGTCGCGGTAGCCGGGGTGCCGCCGAAGAGGCTGCGGTAGAGCAGGCCGCCGGCCAGGCCGCCCAGCACGCCGCCGCCCACGCTGCGCCAGAAGCCGCCCGTATCGGTGCTGGGCCGGCTGAAGGCGCCGGGGCCTGTTGTCCCGGGGGTGACGCCCGGACGGGACGGCTGCGTGGTCTGGGGCGCGGTGTAGGTTTTGGGGGCCGTGGAAGGCCGGGAGCCCCGGCTGCCGATGGACCGCCCGCCTCCGGCCCGCGCGGCCAGAGCCTCACTGGCAAAAATCCAGGTGCAGAAAAACAGGATGGCCAAGAGAACGAAGCAGGTGCTCCGCCAGGGTCTGGTCATCATTTTCTTTCCTCCGTTGGGACTGGGGTTCTCACAGTTTTGGCGTCTTCCGCTGGTTGATGGCGAAAATCGGTTCCGGTTATCCTTCGCGCCTGCCCCACCAAAGCCCCCCTGTGCCGGGGGGAGATTTTTGTCTTCAGACGTCCTACTGCTTTTTTGGGGGCGCGTCCTTGAGCTTTTCCAGTTCATGGCAGCACAGAGGGTGTTCCATCTGGCAGCCTTTTTGAAAATCTTCCCGTGCCTTGTCGTAGTCGTCCAGATGATAGCGGTAGATCTGGCCCCGGGCGAAATAAAAGAGAGGAGTTTCGGGCTTCAGGCGGATGGCCGTGC
Organism: uncultured Desulfobacterales bacterium; assembly: GCA_964522695.1. Taxonomy (GTDB): domain Bacteria; phylum Desulfobacterota; class Desulfobaccia; order Desulfobaccales; family 0-14-0-80-60-11; genus VGSQ01. Next base: position 58,468 of record CAZFWX010000002.1, on the reverse strand, counting down.
TCAGCGCCGCCACCGCCTCTTTATATTGCCCCAGGCAGAACTGCACCATGCCCAGCTTCTGATAGGCCCAGGCATCCGTGGGGGCCAGGGCGGTGGCCCGGCTCAGGTCGGTGAGGGCCGCTTCCAGCTTGCCATCCTGGGCCAGGGTGTCGCCCCTTTCTTTCAGGGCTTCGGTATTGGACGGCTCTATGGCCAGGATGGCCGAAAAGGTGGCAATGGCTTCGGGCAGGCGCTCCATGGAGGCCAGCAATTTCCCCTTGTCGAACAAGAGGGCAATTTCCCGGGGGTTGTACGACAATCCCTGGTTCAGGTCCGTCAGGGCGTCGCTTTTCCGGTCCAATGCCGCCAGGGAGGCCGCCCGGGCCCGCCAGGCTTCCGCGGTGTGGGGATATTTCTGGAGATGCTTGCTCAACAATTCCAGGGCCTTGTCGTGGTCTCCCGCCTTGTGGGCCGCCAACCCCTGGGACAGGAGGTCCTGGGCCCACACCGGCCCCGCCAGTAATCCCAGGATGGCGATGGTAAGCACCGTAAGCAGCAGCCGGCCCCCGCGCCGCCCTGATCGCCCCCACCCCCTCCCGCCAGGGGAGGGGGAGATGAGGGGGCAGCAATGGGTAGGAACCCCCTGGGACATGCTCTTAATAGCTCCGCATGGCCCTCAGGCGGGCGACACGCTCTTCGATGGGCGGATGGGTGCTGAAGAGGTTCATAAGGCTGCTGCCGGTCAGGGGGTTGACGATGAACATGTGCGCGGTGGCCGGGTTGGCGTCCATGGGCACCGCCTGCACGCCGTAAGCCAGCTTCTCCAGGGCCCGGGCCAGGGACTCGGGATTGTGGCTGAAATGCGCGCCGGCTTCGTCCGCCAGATACTCCCGGGAGCGGGAGATGGCCATCTGCACGAGGGTGGCGGCGATGGGGGCGATAATGGCCAGCGCCAGGGTGCCCAGCAGACCCGTGCCACGATTGTCTTCGCTGGATGATCCTAAGATGGCGCCCCATTTCACCATGTTGGCCAGAATCATGATGGCCCCGGCCAGCGTGGCCGCCACGGTTTGAATGAGGATGTCACGGTGTTGGATATGCCCGATTTCATGAGCCAGCACCCCCTTCAGTTCCGTGGGCGTGAGCAGGCGCATGATGCCTTCGGTAACGGCCACCACCCCGTGTTCCGGGTTCCGGCCCGTGGCGAAGGCGTTGGGGGTTTCATCGGGAATGATGCAGACCTTAGGCTTGGGAATGCCCGCTTCCCGGGAGAGTTCTTCCACCATGCGGTGCAAATCCGGGGCCTCGGCAGGGCTTACTTCCTGAGCGCCGTACATTTTCAGCACGATCTTGTCGGCAAACCAGTAGCTGAAGAAATTCATGGCCAGGGCCAGCAGAAAGGCCACGTACATGCCGCTCTGGCCGCCGATGAGCTTGCCCATGAAGACCAGGAAGACGGTGAGCCCGGTCAGCAGCAAAATGGTCTTAATGCGGTTGTCCATATGGATGCTCCTGTGTCGTCGGTTTTTGGGGTATGGATTCACTCGGGGGCGGCGGCATTATTCCGGCCGTCCCTTGAACCATCGATATTTTTGGCGTGAGCTTAAATCTCCCGCAAGGACGCAGCGGGCCTATGATGCTGCATCCCCGTAAATTGTATCATACTTTATGGGCTCCGAAATATTTTCCGGAAAGGGAAGACCCCCTGAATAAATGTTTTTCAGCCCCGGTCACGGCTGGATTATGACAATGTCCCGATCACGGCAGGATGGCGGGATGTGCTTCGCTTTCCCGCCCTGCCGAACTTCTGGCGATAGTAAGCCAATCGGGTGAAACCCTGCATCCTCATCTTGAGTAAATCGGTCCGCCGTTTTTGTCAAGTTGCCCCCCGACGTAATAGCAAGAAATGTTCCTGATTGCCCTTGGGACCTTTTAAAGGTGAAGGATAAGCCTCGCTCACCCAAAATCCCAATCCTGCCGCCGCGGCCGCCACTTTGGCCACGGCCTGCCGTTGCAGTTCCGGGTCCCGCACCACCCCGCCTTTGCCAACCTGGCCCTTGCCCACCTCGAACTGGGGCTTGACCAGGGCCAGGACCTCCCCGCCGGGGCGCAGCAGATCGCGCACTTTCTCCAGAATCAGGGTCAGGGAGATGAAGGAGAGATCCAGGGTAGCCAGATCAACAGGCTCAGGGATGGACTCCGGGGAAAGGGTGCGCAGATTGGTGCGCTCCCGCACCACTACCCGGGGATCCTGGCGCAGTTTGGGATCCAACTGGCCGAACCCCACGTCCACGGCATAGACCCTCCGGGCGCCGCGGTTCAAGAGGCAATGGGTGAAACCGCCGGTGGAGGACCCGGCGTCCAGGGCTACTTTATCATGGGGGTCAACCTGAAAGTGGTCCAGCGCGCCCGCCAGCTTCTCCCCTCCCCGGCTCACATAGGGAGAAGGCGGCTCTTTCAGGGAGATGGGCGCGTCGGCGGACACGGGCGTCCCGGCCTTGGTCACCGGCACTCCTTCCACCAACACCCGGCCGGACAGGATCAGGGCCTGGGCTTTGGCCCCGGTTTCGGCCAGGCCCCGGGTCACCACCAAGTGGTCCAGGCGTTGTTTCCCCCCCTTTTTTCCCCCAGGTTGCTTGTCAAAGCGCTCAGTCATGGCTGGCACAGGCTTGCCGGCCTGTGATATGACAAACTGCGGGCGAGGCACCCGCCTGATAAACTTTACAGAAACTATGAAGATTGCGGAGTGAGCAGAAATGGGTGGACACTGCCCACTCCACATGATAATTGGTGCGCGCCGGCCGCCCTATGTTTCCTCCATTTGCAAATTTTTCCTGAGGTTGCAAGAAGAGGCGGCGTAAAGGTCCACTTGCCCTTTCTTAAGAAATCTGCCCTCTTAGTCCTTGGACAGCCAGACGAACTCGCCCTTTTTGTCGATGTATCCCCACTGGTTTTCATCCAGTTCCACCGCGGCCAGCCCGCCCCAGAAAGAAATGGTGTCCCCTTCCACGGTGACCACGAAGCGGGGGCCGATGACCATGCGGCCCGTGCCGTCGATGTAGCCGTATTTGCCTTCCACTTCCACCGCGGCCAGACCTTCGGCAAAGGGATGCGCCCGGAAGAACTGGGGGGCGATGACCTGCCTGCCGGTTTTATCGATATAGCCCCATTGGTCGCCTGCGGCCACCGGCGCCAGGCCTTCGGCAAAGCTCAAGGCATTGGTGAATTGCGGGGCGATGACCAGCTTGCCGGTCTTGTCGATAAAGCCCCACTTGTCATCCACCTTCACCGCGGCCAGGCCTTCTGCGAAGGGCAGCCCTTCCCCATAGGTGGCAGGGATGGCCATCTTGCCGGTCCGGTCCACGTAGCCCACCTTTTTCTCCCGGCGCACCCGGGCCAGGCCGCCGCCAAAACTGGGGGAGGTGATGTCTTCGGAGGTGATCTCGAACTGGGCCGGGATCACCACTTTGCCGGATTTGTCGATGAAGCCGTAGCGGCTGTGGATGATGACCGCGGCCAGGCCTTCGGAGAAGTTTTCCACGGCTTCGAAGTGGGGTTCGATGTGGATCTTGCCGGTTTTGTCGATGTAGCCCAGGCCCTTGCCGGGCACGGCCACGCCGGCCAGGCCTTCGGAGAAGTCATTGGTGGAGGTGTACTGGGGGGGAATGACCACCTTCCCCGCAGCATTGATGAAACCGCGCTTAAAATCCATCTCGACCCAGGCCAGGCCCTCATGAAATTCCCCGGCGGAATCGAAGGCAGGCTTGATCACCACCTTCCCCTTCCGGTCCATGTAGCCCCATTTGCCCTTGACCTGGATGGGAAAGAGCTGGCGCACCTCCCGCTGGCCCGCGGCAGCCGCAGTCCCGCCGGCCCATACCATGACCAGGCACAGGCAGAAAGCCAGACCGCGGCCTAAGCCCTTGGCCAGCCGCAGAACCAAGGCAGGACATCTCCGCCGGGTCCGGGCTGGCGCCCCTGAGATGTGAGGGATCTTGCGCCGCCAGGTGTTCAGGTAAAGTTCCCCCACACCACTTTCTTGCTTGCCTGGGCCGACTGCCCCAGCAATTCCCGGGCGTTATCCATGATGCCAGCCGCGTCCAGGCCATACTTTTGGCGCAGGAGTTTGGGGGCGCCATGCTCCATGAAAATATCGGGCACCGCCAGGCGCTTCACCGGCACGCCCACCAGACCCCGGTCGGCCAACAATTCCAGGATGGCGCTGCCGAAGCCGCCATGGATGACGTTTTCCTCCACCGTAAGCACCCGCCCGCACCGGGCCGCGTGGCTGAGGATCAAGGCCTCATCCAGGGGTTTGACAAAGCGGGCGTTGATCACCGTGGCCTTGAAGCCCTGCTCCGCCAACCGGGCGGCCGCCTCCAGGCAGGGATGCACCGATGCGCCAATGGCCAGGATGAGCAGGTCATCCCCTTCCCTCAGCACCTCGCCCTTGCCCAGGGGGATTTTCTGCAAGGTGGAAGACAGCGGCACACCCACGCCCCGGCCCCGGGGGTAGCGCACCGCAATGGGCCCGGGGTGTTCCGTGGCGGTATAGAGCATGTGGCGCAGTTCGTCTTCGTCCTTGGGGGCCATGACCACCAGATTGGGAATGGCCCGGAGGTACGAGAGGTCGAAGAGGCCCTGGTGGGTCTCGCCGTCTTCCCCCACGACGCCGCCCCGGTCGATGGCGAAGACCACGGGGAGGTTCTGGAGGCAGACGTCATGGATGATCTGGTCATAGGCCCGCTGCAGAAAAGTGGAGTAGATGGCCACCACCGGCCGCAGACCCTCCACGGCCAGGCCGCCCGCAAAGGTCACCGCGTGCTGTTCGCAGATGCCCACGTCAAAAAAGCGCTCCTTCATGTGGGTGCGGAACTCCACCAGCCCCGTGCCGTCGGGCATGGCCGCGGTGATGGCGGCGATCTTCTGATTGCTCTTGGCCAGCCGCACCAAAGTTTCCCCGAAGATTTCCGTGTAGCTGGCCACATCCCCCGGGCTCTTCTTGGGCTCGCCAGTGTCAGGATCGAATTTCCCCAGGCCGTGGAAGCCGGTGGGGTCCGATTCCGCGGGCAGGTACCCCTTCCCTTTGGTGGTCATCACGTGCACCAGGATGGGCCCCGTAAGATGGCGGACGTTTTGAAACGTCTCGATCAGGTGGTCCAGGCGGTGCCCTTTGACGGGCCCCAGGTAGTTGAACTTCAATGCTTCAAAGAGCATGCCCGGAGTGAAAAAGGCCTTTAGGGAATCTTCACTCTTCTTGGCCCAGGCCAAGAGTTCATCGCCGATGCCAGGCAGCGACCCCAGCAGGTTCTCCATCTGCCTTTTCAGAAAGACCATGGTGCGGCCGGTAAGCTTGCGGCTGAGGAAGGACGACAGGGCCCCCACGTTGGGGGCGATGGACATGCCGTTGTCATTTAAAACGACGATGAGGTCCTTGTGCAGGTCCCCGGCGTTGTTGAGCCCCTCGAAGGCCAGCCCCGCGGTGAGGGCCCCGTCGCCGATGACGGCCAGCACCCTGCCCTTCTCCCGTTTCAGGCAGCGGCCGCTGGCGATGCCCAGAGCCGCGGACACCGAGGTGGAACTGTGGCCCGTGTCGAAGGCGTCGTAGGGGCTTTCGCTCCTTTTGGGAAAGCCGCTGATGCCGCCGTGCTGGCGCAGCGTCTGGAAGCGGTCCTGCCGGCCGGTGAGCAGCTTATGGGCGTACGCCTGATGCCCCACGTCCCAGACGATGGTGTCCCGGGGCAGATCAAAGACATAGTGCATGGCGATGGTCAGTTCCACCACCCCCAGACTGGGGGCCAGATGCCCCCCCGTGCGGGACACGGTTTCGATGATCTTTTCCCGGATCTCCAAGGCCACCTGGGGCAAAAGCTCCGGTTTCAGCTTTTTCAGGTCAGCCGGGCTGTTGATGCCGGGCAGCAGGCGGCGTCGGTCCGCCTGGGCCCGGATGGCTTGACGTTCTTCCATGGTCTCTCCCCCAATTAACTGCGGCGCACCAAAAGATAACGGGCGATTTCCCTGAGCGGTTCGGCCCGGTCTCCCAAGGTCTCCAAATCATTCACGGCTTCGTCCACCAGACGCCTGGCCCACTGCCGGGCCTGGTCCCGGCCCAGCAGCGCGGGATAAGTGGCTTTCCGGCGCTTCTCGTCCATGCCCGGCGCCTTGCCCATTTCCGCGGCCTCACCCTCCACGTCCAGCAGGTCGTCGGTAACCTGAAAGGCCAGCCCGAATTTCTCCCCATAGCTGGTGAGATGGGTCACGTCGGCCCGGCTCCCGCCCCCCACCAGGCCGCCGCTGCGCACGGCCACGGCTAACAGGGCCCCGGTCTTCAGGCGGTGGACCATTTCCAATTCCTTCAGGGTAACGGTCCGTCCCTCGGCCAAAAGGTCCAGCATCTGGCCGCCCACCATGCCCTGGTAGCCGGCCCCGGCGGCCACCAGTTCCATGATTTCCAGCAGCATCCTCTCCCGTCCGGGAAATTGGCCCGCGGCGGCCGCTATCACCCGGAAGGCCTCGGTGAGCAGGCCGTCTCCCGCCAGGATGGCCGTGGCTTCGTCGTACTGCTTGTGGCAGGTGGGCCGGCCCCGGCGCAGGTCGTCGTCGTCCATGGCCGGCAGATCGTCGTGGATCAAAGAATAGGTGTGGATCATTTCCAGGGCGCAGGCCACCGGCAACGCCTCCCGGTGATCGCCGTCCACGGCTTCGGCCGCAGCCATGCACAGGATGGGGCGCAGGCGTTTGCCGCCGGCCATGAGGCTGTAATGCATGGCCTCCACTACCCGGAAGGCGGGACCCCGCACCCGGGGCAGATATCCCTCCAGGGCCCGGTTGACCAGCCCCCGGCGCTCTTCCAGATAGGCTTTAAGGTTCACCCTCACCCTCGTCTCCGGCGAATGGCCGGGTGAAGAACTTGCCCGCCTCATCCTTGAGCAGCAGTTCCACCCGTTGTTCCACCTCGTTTAAGCGTTCATGACAATATTTCACCAGGCCCACCCCTTCCTCGAAGGAGCGCATGGCCGCCTCCAGGTCCAGGTTGCCGTGCTCCAGGGCCTCCAACACCTCTTCCAGGCGCTTTAAGGCCGCTTCAAAGCTGGGCTGCGCTTTTTCTTTTTTGGCCATGGTTTGCGGACCGCGATCTGATCATTCTTCACCTACGGCACATTTTCATAAATGCTAAAATTTATCAGAAAAAATTTAAGAAACTATCTCAACAATTCACAGCGATCTTTTCTCGTTCCCAAGTTCCGGCCTGGGGGCGCCATTGCCGACCAAGCTGTGCTTGGCGCCACATTCAACATTGCTACGGCAATCTTTCCGTCACCTGGCAATCAAGCCTCCCCTTGGCAAGCCGCACTCGCACCTGTGACCCCTCTGGCGCCTGGGCCGCGTCTTTCAGGATGACGCCTTGGGGGAGCTTCGTGGCCACGGCATAGCCCCGGGCTAAAATGGCTGCGGGGTCAAGCTTGGTCAGGTGGCTGGCGCAGTAGTCCAAGTGCCGGCCCAGCTCCTGGTGCCGCCGCCGCCACCCCAGCCACAGCCGGGAGGTCAGGGTGTCCAGGCGGGGCCGCTCCCGGGCAAGCAGACGCCCAGGGCTCAACAGCACGAGCCGGGACGCGGCCAGGCGCAGGCCCTGCCGGCCTCCATCCACCCGGCGGGCCAGACGCCGCCGCAAGGCCTCGGACCGGTCGTCCAGACGCAGCCGGGCCTCCACCAGCCGCCGCCGCAAATCGGGCAAGCGCCTTCTCACCTGATCCAGGTGCCGGCGCTCCCCGTCCAGATGACGGCGCCAGCCCCGGTGCAGGGAGCCGGCCAAGCGCGCCAGCCGGCCTTCCAGTTCATGCCTGTCCGGCAGCACCAGTCCCACCGCAGCGGAAGGAGTGGGGGCTCGCACATCCGCGGCGAAGTCGGCGATGGTGAAGTCCACCTCGTGGCCCACCGCGGACACCACCGGCACGGCCGACGCAGCGATGGCCCGGGCCACCGCTTCCTCGTTGAAGGGCCACAGTTCCTCCAGCGACCCGCCCCCCCGGGCCAGAATGATGACGTCCAGACCGGGAACGTTTTGCAGGTCAGACAGGGCCCGAACAATCTCGCCTGCCGCCTCCATTCCTTGCACCTTCACCGGGCAAATCAGCACATGCACGCCTGGAAAGCGCTTTTTCTGCAAACGCAAAAAATCCCACACCACCGCGCCCGTGGGAGAGGTCACCAGGGCCAGGCGGCGCGGCAAGGACGGCAAAGGCCTTTTGCGGGTTGGGTCGAAAAGGCCCTCCGCGGCCAGCCTGTTCTTCAGGGCCTCAAAGGCCTGGGCCAGGGCCCCCAGCCCCAGGGGCTCCAGGTAATCCACGATGAGCTGGTAATCGCCCCGGGCCTCGTACACGGTGATGCGGCCCCGGCACAGCACCTGGCCGCCTTCCGCAGGTTTGTAGCGCAGGTGCTGATGATTGCCTTTGAAGAGCACGGCCCTCAGCTGGGCGCCGCCGTCTTTCAGGGTGAAGTAGAGGTGGCCGGAGAAGGGGGAACGGAGATTGGACACCTCCCCGCTGACCCAGACCAGGGGGAAATGGGTTTCCAGCCTTTCCCGGATCTCCCGGGTCAGGCTGCTCACGGTGTAGATATGCGGCAGTTCCGGCTCCATAGGCCCAATTTGTGCTAATATACCACAATCGCCTGGCCAGACGAAGCTTTTCTTCCGTCTGACAACCCCAACGCCTTCCACTCATTTTCCCGGTAACATTCCCCTCCCCGGGACGTCCCATCATTTTTGGCGCCTATTTTTCTGCCCTGATACCCCCAAATTTACTGGAATATCTCTTGACACACCCCAAATCATCCTTAATTTTTGTGTAATTTTGTTGAGGTGGCCAACGTAGGAGAAGTTGGCAAAGTTAAAAAGCGCCACCATGTCTTACCACCCTGAGACGAAGAAAGCGCTCAGCACCCATTAAACCAACTCAGGCTTTCCCACCCACCTTCACAGCAAAGAAAAGTCTTTGCCAAGCAGTCTCATTAAAACATATTTGGAGGGATGCGCTATGAAGATGAAAGTTGCGGTCATGGTGTCTCTATTCTTGCTGCTCCCCGCCTTCCTGGCCACAGCCCAGGCCCCGGGGAACATTTACGACACCCTGAAGGCCGCAGGCAACTTCAAAACCCTGGTGGCCGCTCTGGATAAGGCGAACATCAAGGAACTCAAAGCCATGCAGGGACCCTTTACTGCGTTTGCGCCCACGGATGAAGCCTGGGCCAAGCTGCCGAAGCAAACCTATGACCGGATCATGGCCGATGAGCAGATCTTGAAGAACATCCTCTACTATCACATCGTCCCCGGCCTCTATATGGCCAAAGACCTGCCGGCTCTGAAGCAGTGCAAAACCCTGTGCCCTACCACTGAAGCAGAGATTCTGACTTTTCAGCTCGCCGGCGCCGGGGATGTCATGGTGGTGAATGCCAAAATCGTCCAGCCGGACATGAAAGCCAGCAACGGCGTGGCCCACGGCATCGACACCGTGCTCATGCCCAAGTTTGCGCCCCCCAAGATTCCCTAAGCCGGGAGCTCAAACTCTGTAGAATCGGTTGGGGGGCTTCGAGCCCCCCAATTATTGCGCCGGGCAGCCTGAACCAGGCCGCGGCCATAGGCAAGCAGCGATTTTTAGCCACAGATTTCTGGGGATAGTCAGGAGGCAAACGCCATGGGTCTCATTCTTACCATTATCATCGGGGGTATCATCGGCTGGGTGGCCAGTCTCATCATGAAGACCGACTCCCAGATGGGCATCCTGGCGAACATCATTGTCGGGATTGTGGGCTCCGGCCTGGGGCATATGCTGGCAGGATTCATCGGCCTGGCGGCCTATGGCCCCATCGCCCGGGCGGCTGTGGCCCTGGGCGGCGCGGTTTTCCTTATTGCTCTGCTCAAGGGCACGGGAATCATGTAGCGCGCCAGGACCGGGGCTATAATGGCCCCTTTCTCATCTCCGGATCATCAAAATACCTCCCCAATCCGGGTTGAGGATTCGTCAAACCGGCGCCTCTTCAAGGCGGCATCCTGACGCGCCATGCCTTTGTCCGCTAGTCCAAGCGGCATTGATGTTTCCTTTTGGCCAGCCTTCCCATTTCCTCGAAAATGAACTCCGACAATTCCGCCTCACATTTCGTCAAAGGTTTGCTGTCACACCAACTGGCTTACAAAATCTGGGGTATCAGGGGGAATCGGCCTTCCGGAGAAACCGGTCAGCATATGCTGGCTATAAAGAAAAAAGGGTCACGGCCGAAAACCGTAACCCCTTGAATTTTCTGGTAGGCGGTACTGGATTTGAACCAGTGACTTCCACCGTGTGAGGATGGCACTCTACCGCTGAGTTAACCGCCCCGATGATCCTTAAATATAAGCCCGTTTTTTCTCTTTGACAAGTCTTTTGTTCACCCGCAAGATGAAGGGAACAGGCAGTTCTGGCCTGAAGGAGGAAGGACGATGAGACGGATGGTCCTGTGCGGCGTCGTGGTGCTGGCAGTGTGTCTCTGGCTCCTGCCGGCTGCGGCCCAGGAAGGTTCCCAGGAAGCGCAGGCGGCCTTTGACAAGGCCAAGGATCTGTTCGCCGCCAAGAAAATGGACGAGGCCCTCAAGGAGTTGAACCGGGCCATTGACCTGGACCCCAAGCTTTACCTGGCCTATTACCTCAGGGGCGCCATCCATGAGATGCACAAGCGCTACGATGAGGCCATCGCCGATTATTCCAAGGTAATAGAGATGCATCCCATCATCGGCGCCTACATCCAACGGGGGCGCTGCTATATGTTCAAGGGCCTGCCGGCCCGGGCCATGGTGGATTTCACCAAGGCCGAGAACCTGAACCCCAATGAAGGCGATATCTACTACAATCGGGCCTATCTGCACTATCTGCTCAAGGAGTACGACAAAGCCCATCAGGACATCACCCGAGCCCAGGAGCTGGGCAAGAAGTTACCCGAGGATTTTGTGAAATTGGTGAAGCAGGGCCTAAGCTCCCCCCGGCCCTCCCCTGAACCCAAGCCCGCGGAAGGAGGCGAGGCAGGCCGGGGCGGCGAGGCCCAGCCCCAACCGGCGCCGCAGCCCGCCCCCCGCCCGCCTGGCGGCCCTGCCACCGAGACGCTGCCCCAGCTCATAAAAAGGGCACTGCCCGCGGTGGTCAAAATCTATGCCTACGACATCTCGAACACCCTGGCCACGGGCAGCGGCTTTTTTCTCAATAACCAGGGGGTGCTGGTCACCAATTATCATGTGCTGCAAAATGCGGTGCGGGCCAAGGCGCTGGTGGGCAAAAAGCTCTACCCCATCAAGGGGGTGCCGGTCATGAGCCGTAAACCCGAGTGGGATCTGGTGCTGGCCCAGGTTGAGGCCCCCGCAGCGTCTTATAGCGTCCTGCCCCTGGCCCGGACGAATCCGGAGGTGGGGGACCGGGTGATCGTCCTGGGGGCTCCGTTGGGATTTGAGCAGAGCGTCAGCGAGGGAATTGTGGGCGCGGTGCGGGTGGTGGCCGAAGAGGGCCTGCCCAAAATTCCGGTGCTGCAGATCACTGCGCCCATTTCCCACGGCTCCAGCGGCGGGCCGGTCATCAACTATCAGGGCGAAGTGGTGGGAGTGGTTTCCTTCCTTTTTCTGCACGGCCAGAACCTCAACTTCGCCATCCCGGTGCAATATGTCCGGCAGCTGCAAACGGGCGCGGTCCAACCCCTGGCCAAGGCCATGCTGGCGCCGGAGACCATCCAGGCCCAGGCCTCCTACGAGCGGGGGGTGAAGCTGTACGACAAGAAGAACTATCAGCAGGCCCTGACGGCCTTCCTGACGGCCGTTGATCTCTACCCCAGATATCCCAAGGCCTACAATTACCTGGGGCTCGCCTACCGCCATCTGGACAAGTATGAGGAAGCCCAGAAGGCTTTTCTCCAGGCCATGAAACTCAACCCGCAAAATGCGGTGTATGTCTACAACCTGGGCATGCTCTACTATCACGCCGAACACTATAAGGACGCGGTCCAGGCCTTTGCCAACGCCGCGAAACTCGCACCCAAGGACCCCGACGCTTATTTCATGCTGGGCAAGGCCTGCCTGCAGATCAAGAATCGCGTGGTTGCGGTGCAGTGCTACCAGGTTCTGACCAAGCTGGACCCCGGCAAGGCCCAGGAGTTGTATAAACTCATCAATAAATGAGGAGGGGATTTAGCTGCGTGGGCAATTCCGCGTGCCGGGTTGGAATCTTTGGCAAAACCTCTTTCTTCTGTCACCCTGAGCCCAGTGAAGGGTTTAGGGAATTAACAACACTAGCATCTGTGCTTCGCTCAGAATGACAACTTTGATTTATTTGGTCTTATCAATAAGTTATATTACTAAGTAGTCAAAAGGTGGCACAGGTGTCCTCACCTGTGCAGACACCCGAGGGCGGGTGTCCTGCATAAAATTCCTAAAGCAGAGAAACAAGATGGGTGCAGAGGGCAGGGTCGGAGAGAATAATCTCCCCGGCCAGGTCCACCACTTCTTCCCTGGCGTCTATGAGGTGGGTGTCGCTGGTGGCGATGGCGCCGGGGAAGGCCAATAAATCCTTTTCCGGCACCGGCACGGCTTGGGCCGCGGCCTTAAGCCCGCAAGAGGTCAAGACTTCTCCGGCATGCCGGGCCAACTCGCCGCTTCTGCTCATGGGGGCGTCGAACCAGAGGGTCACCGGGACCACCCGGGCCCGGGCCAGGCTGCCGGCCAGCAACTCCAGGGCCGCATCCGTAGTGTGGGACTGCCGGTAGCCCCGGGAAAGCCGGGCCACGTCCCGGATGAAGCCGTCGTCCGCCATCACCAGGGGCAGGCCCTTGAGCGCGCTTTCCAGGGTGATGAGGACGTTGTGGCCGTCGATGCCCAGGGGCCGGCCGGCCAGAAGATGCAGGCTCAGGATCTTTCTCTGCCGGGCCGCGGCCAGGTCTGCGGCAAAGACGCCCCGGCGCAGCACATCCCGGGCGGTGCGGTCCAGTTGGTAACGGTTGCCCACCAGGACCAGGCAGGGCTCCCGCGGATAGCCCCGGTTCAGAAAATGCCGCAGATCGCCAGCGGCCTCCCGCAGCACAGACCCCCTACCCTTCTGCCGGGATTTCCTGGATTTCGCCGCCCGCCTCCCCCACCCGAACCCGGGCATCCAGGGCCAAAATACCCCGGCTGCCCAGAAAGGCCCGCACCGGGTTCAGATCCACCTCCTGGATCTGCGGGAAAGTGACCATCAGCTGGGACAGAGCGCACAGGGCGTTGCTCAAGGCGTCCAGGTCCGCCGCGGGTTTGCCCCGCACGCCCTGAAGGATGCGGCCCATCCTGGTTTCCAGGATCTGGCGCCGGGTCTCGTCAGTATTGAGCGGGGCCACCCGCAGGGCCACGTCCTCCATGACTTCGGTCCAGATGCCTCCGGCCCCGAAGGCCACCACGGGCCCAAAGACCTCATCCCGCCGGGACCCCACAATGACCTCCTCCCCTTCCAGCACTTGGGACATCACCACCGCTTCCCACTCTTCCCCCAGGGGCAGATGATCCCGGACAACGGCTTCCAAACGGGCATACGCAGCGGCTAAGTCCTGGGGGTTCTGAAGATTTAACTGCACCCCGCCCACCTCGGTTTTGTGAATCAGGGAAGGTGCAGACAGCTTGAGACAGACGGGATAGCCCAGATCGGCCGCTGCTTCCAGGGCTTCCTCCTGGCTGCCGGCCATCTTCCAGCCGGGCACCGGAATGCCCAACAGGGGCAGCAGGGAAAGGGCCGCGGGCAGGCTCAAAAAACCGCTGGGGGCATCGGTGAGGAGCTGGGCCACCTTGTCCAGGTTAAAGCGGGGCAGCTTCCGGCCCATCATGAGTTCCGGCCGCCGGGACCAGGTGCGGTTGTAGGCCAGGGCCCGGACGGCTTCCCCGGGAAAGTGGAAAACCGGGACGCCCAACTGGTCGCGGAAATACGCCTCTTCTTCCAGGCTGGAGCAGATGCTGACGGCCAGGGGCTTTTCCGCCTGGCGGGCCAGGTCGATGAACACCTTGGCCATATCCCGGGCGGCCTGGCGCTCCGGATCATAGACCGGCCCGTAATTTAGGACCACCGCGTCCACCTCGGGGTCGGCGCACAGGGCCGCCATGACCTCGGAATAGACGGAAAAATCAAAGATGTCACCTAGGTCAATGGGGTTGGTGGGCTTGATAATTTGCGAGCGCGAGCGCTTGTGAATCAGGTCGGCCAGAGGCGGGGCCAGGGGCGGCAGCTTGAAGCCCCACTGGGAACAGGCATACGCGGCTATGACCGCTTCGCCGCCGCTGCGGGAGAGAATCACCACCTTGTTGCCCCTCACGGGCGGCTGCCCCACCAGTTTGGCAGCCACCAGGAATTCGGCCTGGCTTTTGACGCGCAGCATGCCCGCCTGCCGACAGGCCGCCTCGATGACCCGCTCATCCGAAGCCAAAGAGGCGGTGTGGGACCAGGCGATGGCCGAGGTTTCCGGTCCCACGTTGGGAAGCTGCACAAATACGGGTTTCTGCGACTTTTGGGCGATGGCCATGAGTTCCCGGCCGTTGTCCAAACCCTCCAAGTAGATATAGACTGCCTGGGTGCCGGGGTCCTGGAGAAAATAGGCCAGGGCCTCGTTCTCCGCCACGTCCAGTTTGTTGCCCAGGCTCAGAAATTTGTTCAGGCCTAGACCTTCCTTGGCCATCCAGGCAATGACGTGCATGCCCACCCCACCACTCTGGGCGATCACGGAAATGCCTCCGGGGCGGGGAAAACCGGGCATGTGGGCAAAGGGCAGGGCCAGCCCCACCTCCATGTTGATGACCCCCAGGCCGTTGGGACCCACCAGGCGCAGGCCGTACCGGCGCACCAGATCGTGGACCTCCTGCTCCAGGGCCCTGCCGTGCTCCCCCAGTTCCGAAAAGCCCCCCGATTCCACCACCACCCGCTTAATCCCCAGGTCGCCACAGTCCGCCACCACCTGGGGCACGAAACGGGCCGGCGTGAGAATCACCGCCAGGTCCACGGGTTCGGGGAGTTCGCGGATATGGGAAAAAATGGTCAGGCCGTGGGTGAAGCCCCGACGGGGGCCCACGGGGAAAATCTTGCCCTGATACCCGGCCCTGATGGTGTTGTCCACAATGCCCCGGGCCAGGTTGTTGGGGTTCTCGGAAACGCCGATGACGGCGATACTTTCGGGATAAAAAAATTTTCGCATGGGTAGGGCGATCTCCGGCCGAAGATTTGACGCCGCGTTTCCTGCGGGACATGGGCAGGTGCAGCAAACCGGCACTGAACTGAGCGGGTTGAGAAACGGGGAGGAAATATGGCACAATAGATGAGGCCAGAGGTGCAGCCCACAGTAGTGCAAAGCCTCATCCCGGCGCGGCCGCGCTGCAGTTCCGGGTTCAGGGAGCGCCTCCCCCCGGCAATGACACCCGCCGGATAGAGTGTAAAAGGTATCACCCTAAAGTCAAGAGGGAGTTGACCAAAGCCCATGCCCTACGAACTCTGCCGCGACGTCAATGAGGCTTTCTGGACCGAACTGGCCGCCCTGGACCCGGGAGAGGTGAGCCGCCGAACCGGCGCAACAGTGCAAAACGGAGGCTTTCTGTTGCCCTCATGGCGGGGGCCCCTTAGCGTGGACCCCAAAGTGCGCAGCGTCGTCCTGGCCCGCGACCCCGGAGCTGAGCCGGGCTTCCGGGTCTGCCTGACGGCCATCCTGTACCTTTTGCGCGTGGACCCTGCGGCCCTGGGCCAACCCGTCAACCCTCTCGACCTGCCCGGCGGCGCCACCTTCTTCCGGGGCCTCCACGGCCTGCCCCACGCCCCCCTGGAAGCCCATTTCGGCCAGGACCTGGCCGCCTTTCAAGAAGCCGGGGTCCGCCTGGGCGGCGAGCCCCGCACCCAGGGAGACGCGGCCTATGCCTTCGCCGTGTATCCCGGCCTCACTGTGGAAGTGATCCTCTGGCTGGCGGACGAAGAATTCCCGGCTCAGGCCACCTTCACCGTGCCGGCTCATCTCGATCACTTCTGGGGGCTGGACGCCATCTGGGGCCTTTTGCATATGGTGGTCCAGGAGATGATCTCCCTGTCCCCTTCGGCAAAGCAGGATTGAGCGTTGCGAATTCTGCCAGTGCCTTCCCCGCCAGCCTTATCCACTCCATTCATCAGCAGAGTTCCTGGGGCCGCCCTCAATTGGCGGTGGCCGCGGACTTCTCCTCCTTGTTGATCAGCCGGATGTACCGCTCCTTGAATTTTTCCCCGTCCGCCTTCATGCACACCTTGACCGGGCTGCCGTTGGGCGTTTCCACCGTCCGGCCGGTTTCGTGGTAATCAAAGTTGCGCCGCAGCCTGCCGTTTTTCAATTTCCGGGAGTAAAACAGGGCTTCCGGCTGCAGGATCGGCTCCCGGGTGTACTTCACCACCACGTCCAGCTTCAGGTTTTCAAAGGTGCCCAGGTTCTCCTCCACACCCACGGCCGCGGCCAGGGGGTCCCAGAAATAAAATTCCCCGGATTTGATGAATTCCACTTCTTTGGCAAAGACCTGGGCCATGAATTTCGCCTCCGGGCTATTGGCCCTTTTGGTAAAGGCCTCCACGAATTCCGGGGTGATCTGCACCTGATTGGTGGCGTCCAGGGGCACCAGCACCTTGGGGACCCGAGACCGGAAGACCCTTTTCGCGGCCACCGGGTCGACGAAAATATTCCATTCCGCCACCTGGTTTTTGAGATGGTCCGTAAAAGTGGGGACGATGATGTTCCCTTTGACCCGCACCGCGCCGCCCATGATGACCAGTTTGCCCACCTTGGCCATGAGGGCCGGTTCCTTGTCAAAGAACTCGCTGAGATTGGTCAGGGGGCCCAGGGCCAGGATGTTCACCTTGCCGGGCGACTCCTTGAGCAGCTTGGTGAGCAGGGCCAGGGCATCCAAAGGCGTCTTGGCTCCCTTATGCGGGGGCACCGGAATGCCGGACAGGGTATTGGCCATGGCCCGCCAGGGGGTGGGAAAGACATGGTAACCGTCCAGGGGCTCCGAGTGGGCCACGGCCACGGGAACTTGAGCCTGGCCCGTTAATTGGCACAGGTTCATGGCATTTTGCACCCCCAGCTCGGGGTGCGCCTCGCCGCAGCCGCTCACGGTTATGCCCACCACCTTCACCTGGGGATGGTTCAGCATGAAGAACATGGCGGGCCAATCGTCAATGGCCACATCGGTGTCAATGATCCACGGCTGCGGGGCCGACGCGGCCGCGGGAGCGGCAGGCTGCTCCTTTTTCTGCGGGGCGGCCGCCACCAGTGCCGCCGCCATGGCCAGAATGACCAGAACCTTCCAGTATTTCATTGTGCGACGCAGGCATTGCATAGACAAGCCCCTCCTGGGAATGGGAATATTCACCGTCTTGGTTTGTTTTGAGGTTATGGCAGCTTTTTTTTCTCATCCCCCAAAAACTCGGCCATAAGCCGGATGGTCTCCGCGGGGCATTCTTCCTGGGGCATGTGGCCGCAGCCGGGAATGGCCGCGAACCGGGCCCGGGGGAGATCCGCGGCCAACCTGCGTCCCACCGCGGGCAGGACGATGCGGTCCGCCTCCCCCCACAGCACCAGGACCGGCAAGTCCATTTCCTTATATTTGGGAGTCAATTCATCAACATTGTCGGGCACCAGTTGCCTGGCCGTCTGGATAATGGCCTGGGTTGCGCCGGGAAGGCGGCGGTAGCAGGCATACGCCCGGATCGACTCCTCCGGGACGCGGGCCGGGTCGCCGTAGGCGATCTTCAGCACCTGCCTGACCAGAAACTGCTTGGGGATCAGCCCCAGGGCCAGCCGGTTGAGGACAGGAATGCGCATCATTTTAATATAAAAGGGGATCCTCTGGTCATAAGCGGGAGCGTTGAGCAGAATCAGGGCCTGCACCGGGTGGGCCGAGCCTGCGGCTGATTCCATGTAGGTTACCAGGGCCACGATGCCGCCCAGGGAATTGCCCACCAACACCACGCCGGTCAAGCCCTTTTCCCGGATAAACCGGGAGATGATCCTGCCGTGATCCAGGGGCGAGTAGGCCTGGTCCGGGGGTTTATCCGAGGAGCCGAACCCTTTGAGGTCAATGGTTATCACCCGGTAACTTTTGGCGAAATAATCCGCCACGTAGCGCCAGGAATAGGCCGAGCCGCCCAGGCCGTGCAACAGCACCAGGGGCCGACCCTCGCCCCGCTCATGGTAATGAATGGCCGCATTTTCGCAGCGAAAAATCCGCTCCGGCCCCAGGCTGGCCTCCAGGCCCGGCGTCAGGCAGCGGGAAGTGAGGCAGCCGGCGGAGAAAAAAAAGCACCACACGACCAAAAGAAGAACTCTTTCATGAGGCAGCCTCACCGTCTCACCCTCATCAAGGTGTTGGCCCTTCCAGTATGAAGTTCACAGGGAGGTCATTTTCTCCACCTTAGGGAGTTCACCCCTGCCTGTCAATCTCCGAATGCCGTTCCCCCTGGAGAAGCCCATCCTTTACACCAGGATTTCCTTCCTCCGCCCCTCTAGTCTTACGCCGATTCTCGGCTATCATAGGGCTTTCTTGATTCACGAGGAATACAAATAATCTATTTCTTGCGAATACTTGCCTAGTGAGCTATAAGGGGCGCACCTGAGGCTCCAGCATGGGTATGAACAAACAGGAGAACCTGCATGCAGACAATCCGGGGGACGCTGGCAATGCTTCTGACAGTGACGGTTCTGTTTCTGGGTTTTACTCCGGCGGCGGCCCAGGCCCTTCCTCCTGAAGCCCAAAAACTCATCAAGGATTTCGAGGACCTGGCGGCCCAGGTGAAGAAAAAGGCCGAAGAGGAGCTGGCGGGCAGTTGGACCAAGCTGCTGGCCGATCTCACGGCCCTGCAGGAAGATCTGACCAAGAAGGGCAACCTGGACGGGGCCCTGGCCGTACGCAACGCCCTCAATAAGCTGAAAATCGCCCAGAAGCTCAAGGGCAAGCCGGTCCTCCCTGATCCCGGCAATCTGAGCGGCTACAGCCAGGCCAAAGCGGGAGAGGAAGTCTACTTCACGGTGAAGGGCAAAACCTCGGGCGGCAGCGTCTGGGGCAGCGATCTCTACACCCTGGATTCCAACCTGGCCATGGTGGCGGTGCACGCCGGCGTGTTGAAAGACGGTGAGGCAGGCATTGTCAAGGTGACCTTTGCGCCGGGCCAGTCCAGCTACGCCGGCAGCGACAAAAACGGCGTCAAGAGTTCCTCCTGGGGCAGCTATGATTTGAGCTACAAAGTGTAGGCGGTGACGCCCTGACGCGTGAACGCCCCTGACCTGCGCCTGGGCGGGAATCTGAGCCTTGTCCAGGCGTGACTTTCCCCAAGGTAAAAAACTTTTTAGGAGGAAGATACCCGGCGATGCTTTCCATCCATTTTGGCAAGGTTATCACGGGCCGGGCCCGGACCTGGATGTGGGCCGGCCTGACCCTGTTTTTGGCCATCGTTTTCTGCGCCGCCGAAGCCCCGGCCCAAAGCCTCAAAGCCTATAGGGCCAGCGGCTCCCTCGTCTTCAAGACCGACGGCGGCAGCGTGTCCAATGCCCGGGGCGCCACCATTGGCAGAATCGACGGCAATTCCTATTACGGCTCCGGCGGGTCCCTCAAGGCCCGCTTTGAGGACCGGAAAATCTACAATGCCTCCGGTTCCCTGGTGGCCAAGTTCGACGGCAGCTCCATCTACAGCTCCCGGGGCAACCTTATCGGCAAACTGGACGGCGAAAGTCTTTCCGATTCCCACGGCGCCACCATCGGCAGAATCGAGGGCGCGGGCGGCGCCGATGACCCGGCCACCGCCTTTCTGGCCTGCCTGTTGCTGGGGATCATCTGATACCGGTTGGCGTTCATGAAAATATTGCTCCGGTTGGCAAAAGGAAGGAATTTTCCCCCTCACCCTGGCCCACTCCCCCCTGGGGGAGTGGGAATAAGGCCGGGGTTCTCTTTCCCTTTGCAAAAAAAAACCGCTGAAACACTTCCTTTCTCTCCACCCTGCGGGGCAAGAGGGTTGGGGTGACGGGGGCTGAATGCTTTCCCGTGCCGTTTGAGGGGATGAAGCCTTTCGTCTTAAACCAGCACCCCAAAATGCCACGTGATGAAAACCCTGGATAACGTCAACAGGGCCAGAAAAAACCGAGGGCTTTCCCGCCAGGGAAAGCCCTCTCAGTTTTCACCCGGTCGGTTGCCTGGGAATTGCCTACCGCGCCGGCTGAGGGGCCGGGGCCTTGGCCCGCATTTTCTTATAGCCGATGAACAGCCCCACCGCTGCCACAATGAGCACCACGGCCAACAGGGGCCGGTACACGAACCAGGCGATGGCCACGGTGACGAGGGTCAGGCCCAGGGCCACCACGAAGGCCACCAGGCCGATGCCTGCCTCCGCCACGTTGCCCAGGAAGGGCAGCACGTCCAGGACCACGGACAAGGGCTTGAGGATCATGGCGATGCCGATGAAGAAGCACAGGAAGCCCACGACCCGCAGGATCCAGGTAATAATCGTATTTTCCTGCTTGGCGTGGGTGAACATGGCCTCCGCGCTGTGCGTGCCCGCTTCCAGCCGCTCAATGCCTTTGCCCCCGGAAGTCCGGTACGACTCCAGGTTGCTCTGGGATTGCTTGGCGATGACGCTCACTGTCTGGGGCTTCACCACCTGAAATTCCACCCTGGTGTCGCCGATTTCGGGAGAGTTGGGATTCCTGCCGATATACAGGGTGTTGCCGTTCCAGCGGGCCTTGCCCTGCAGCCGCTCAGGCACCGGTTTGGAGCCTTCCATGGCCAGGGTCTCCCCGCCGCCGATCTGCCCGATGAGCCCGCCGGAGAGCTGGAAGGCCCCCAGCGTCACCTTGTTGGCGGTGAATTGCTTGGACGGGTAGGCCATCTCCCCGGGGTTGCCGTGCCCCGGCTTTTTAAAGTCGCCTGATTTAATGAGGCTGTCCGACCAGACTTTCTCATAGGTGTAGGTGGTGCGGGTGGTGGTGCTGCCGCCCACGTTCTTTTCCGTCTCCGATTTCTTGTTTTCCTTCCACTGGTACATCTTGGCCTGGCGTTTCAGCTTGATGGCATTGGCGAAGATGCCGAAATCCGAGTCGGTCAGCGTTTCTTCGGTGGTGGCCAAGCCGGTGAGATGGACCAGTTTCCCCTCGTTTTTGGGATCCACTTTGTCCGCGGGGACGGTAATGACGAGCCCGGCCCCTTCCTTAAGCGCCTTGTAGGTCTCCACAGCCCGGCCTTCGTTCCAGAAAAGCAAAGGGAAGCCGATCACCAGGATGATCAAACCGATCACAATTCCTTTGATGGCATTTCCCAGGCGGCTGAACCACGAGTCCGTGGTCACTTCGGTATAGGAGTCGCCTCCCCCCGAATCTGAGAACCCCGGTCCCGAATCCCGGGTATCCCCAAAGCTGACTCCCGAATCCCGGGCGTCGGCAGACCCTGCATCCGAATCCCGGGAATCAGACCAGGAATCCGATGATGAGGAATCTGAACTGGAGCTGAAATTATCGTCGTCCATATGCCTTCCTCCCCAATTATTATATTGATATTAAGAGATTGCCCGTCTAAGGCTCTTTCCAGGTGCGCCGGGAGACGGTGCCGCTGCCGGCATTGGCTGCCCAGATGTGCTTGCCGTCCCACAGCAGCGCCCAGGGATTGTCACCCACCAGGTAGGTCGAAAGTTCTGCGCCGTCCGCCGCCCGGATCACTGTAAGGTTCCGGCTGTCCCGGTTGGCGACCCATAGCCGGGCCCCATCGAAGGCCAGGGCCACGGGGCTGAAGCCCGTGGGGTAGCTCCCCCGCCTGGCCCCGTGCTGCCCCTGGATTTTCGTCACCCGGTTGGCCTTCAGGTTGGTCACCCAGATAAACTCCCCGGCCGCTGCCGCGGCCCAGGGGAAGGGGCCGGCCGCCACCGCGCCCTGATGGGCGCCGTCTGCGGCCCGTATTTTGGTCAGGGTGCCGTCCTCATGATTGGCCACCCACAGGTGCAGGCCGTCATGGGCCAACCCCAGGGGCCGTCGGCCCACCGGGATTGTCCCCAGAAATTGCCCGTCCCGGGCCCGGAACCGGCTGACGCTGTCCCCCAGGTGATTGCTCACCCAGATGTTTTGCCCGTCATAAAGCACCGCATGGGGGTTTTTGCCCACGGGATAAGCGCCCCGCACCATACCGTCCAGCGCTGACAGACGGGTAACAGTGGCATCCCCGGAGTTGGCCACCCACAGATGGGCGCCGTCACAGGCGATGCCCGTGGGGTAGCTGCCCACGGCAAACGTCCCCAGAATGACCCCGTCTTGGGCCCGCAGTTTGGTGACCGTACCCTGGGCCACGCAGTTGGTGACCCAGAGGTGCGCGCCATCAAAGGCCAGTCCTTTGGGATCTGGCCCGGCAGGAAAATCCTGCCAACTTGCGGGCCGCCTGGCCGCGTCCAGGCTTGCTGCGGCCGCCAGCCAGAGGGCAGCGGCGCCAAGCAGGCACCCGAAAATCTTTGCAAGGGTTATGCCCCGGCCCATACCTGACTTTCCTTGTTTTCGCCTCTAGTGTCTCATTTCTGGAATAACTTACCAAATCAGGGGCGCTCCATTCTCCCCCTCCCCTGGTGGGAGGGGGCTGGGGGGAGGGGGAGCTTGTTAGGACAACCTGAATGAAATACAAAAATATTATGCCACCCCCACCCCAGCCCTCCCCCATCAAGGGGGAGGGAGAAGAGATCCGATTGGCCATGGCAACTTTGTCAAGTTTGCTCTAAAACGCCACACCAGGCTGAGAGTTATTCAAGGATTTGCCCCAAAATCTCAGCGACTTTGCGGCTTAGCCTGAGAATTTTCCTCTGGCAGAGATGCAAAGACAAAGAGCAGTGATTGACAATCAAGCTCCCGCAATCTCAAAGAGAACCTCCCCCCGGGCCCACCGGTCGCCGCACTCGCCGCCTTGCCCATGGATGGCCATCAACGCCCGGGCCAGGCTGAAGGGGCCGCTCTGGCAGCCCGCGGCCCGGCAGGCCTGGCTGAGGCCCTGGCTCAGGGACAGAATGATTTCATAGCGATGGGCGTAGTACTGCACCGGAGTGAGACTCTGCCGCTCAAACTCCTCCCGGCATTGGGCCGCGTCAAAGGAGTGCATGGCCCGGCACACCAGAGGTCTCACCGGATGCGCCAGACACCGGTCCTCTTCCAGCAAGGGGCAGGGAAAAGCCTGGCGCTCATGGGCAATGTCCGTGAGGCTCAGGCCCGCAGAGCGCTCCAGCGTGTCGGCCAGCCGCTCCCAGAGGCGGCTTTGCGCCTTGGGCGACAGCTGCTCCCCGATGAACCGGGCGATGAGCAGGGCCTCGGGGGCCGTCACCTGCACCGGGTTGTAGCAGCAATAGCTGCAGCCCTCCTGGCAGGCCAGGGGCCGGGGCAGAGGATTGGCTTCTTCAAAACCCGCCACCAGCTGGTCGGCCCATGCTGCCACCTGCCGGGCCGCGTCCAGGGTTGCGGCTCCATTCCTCCCCGTGACCAGCACGGCTGTCAGGGCCTCCCGAACCATGTCAATCAGGGGTTCATTGAGATTTATCTGCGGTTTCAGGGTGTGGCCTCCCCAGTCAGCAATCGAAGTCAGTTTCTTAAGGAAAAATGAGGATCTGGTCCCTCGGATCCATTACCCGCTAATAGACTTCTTTTTCCCTCCCCCTTGATGGGGAAGGGCCGGGGTGGGGGTGAAACTTCTGGGAGTCCCCCTAACTATTCCCCCACCCCCCTCCCACCAAGGGGAGGGGAAGTTTTGGGGCCAAGAGATCTTGAAGGAGGAAAACGTCATCCTCTTGAGAGGATGATTTCCCCCCGACCTTCTCCGTCCTTCCCTTATCGGCAAAACGGCGCCGGATAAACCTTCTCTAACTTGGAGGTTTGGATGATACGGCCCGGCGTGCCCACGTCCACCAGTTGATAAAGTTCCCGGGCATCGTCGATGAGCATGCGGACGCAGCCGGCGGAGTCGTTCTGGCCAGGCAGGGCCCCGCCGTGAATGAAGTACGGCCCCTGCAGCTGCAGCGACCAGGGCATCCAGGTTTCGTAAATGCTGGACCAGTGGCTCTCTGCCTTTTTCTGGATGCGGAAGTCCATCAGGGGCGTTTTCTTGCCCGCCACCCCTGCGGATACGGGAAAGACCCGCTGCAAATCACCTTTGGCGTAAAGGGCCAGAAACCCCTTGCCGATGTCCACGATGAGGTATCTGTTCTCCCTGGCCAGGGATTCGTCCCGGGCCGGAAAAATATCCGGGACCTTGCGGAGGTCCAGCGGAATGACCAGGGTGTCGGCGACGATGGAATGGCGCTCCATGTTTTTGGTTTTTACATAGGAATGGTGGAGGGCGTTGAAAAAGGCCAGACGGTTGCGGCAGGCAAAGAAATCCTTCTCAAAAGTGGGCACCCGCCGGCACAGCGCGGTGATGGAGCCGCCCCGGGGAATCTTGACTTTGACGAAGGGCACCCCGTAGGCCACCCCCGAATCCACGATGGGGAAGCCGGATTTTTTCAATTCCGCGCACAGCCGGCTGTAGTCTGGTTCTTCCGCACGGGCCAGGGCGCCTAGGGCCGTCAGGCAGACGAACGCCATGAGCAGGCAAAACCAGGGCCGCGGCGAGTGGCAGGGCATACGCATCCTCCTTTCTCCGGTCGTGGCTCTCCTGGCCCCAAACCCTATGTCAAAGGACCGGGGATGTCAATCGGAGACCACAGCTTCCAAGTGGTTCCCGGGTTTTTTCTCCTGTCCCCAAGCCAACACTTCTGCGAATATCATCTCTGCCAAGCCAGTATTATCCTTTAGCCGCAAAATGACGGGGGCAGGCGCCCTTGCCTGCAGTAGACAGCCCGGAGCGGCTGTTTTGCATGAATTTCGCAGAGATATCGCGGTGCAATGGGGAACGTGGATGTGCGCCAGGCTCAGCTTGGGAGCAAGGGGGATCAACTTTTCCCGTACAGTTCCGTTTCCCCAAATTTTTGGTCGAACCGCCCCGCCCTTCCCTTTCCGTCTTTCCCACCGGTATGCTATGATTTGGTCACCCAAGATTTTCATACTCCGAGGAGGCCCCCATGGATACTCTCGCCACCCTGGAACCCATCTTTCGCCCCAATAGCGTGGCCGTCATCGGCGCCTCCACCGTGCCCGGGAAACTGGGGCACGATATTTTAGCCAACCTGAAAAACGGCGGCTTCGCCGGGGAACTCTACCCCATCAACCCCAAGGCCGACGAAATCCTGGGGCTCAAGGTCATTAAATCCATCGCCGACACGCCCACCCCGGCGGACTTGGCGGTGGTGGTCATCCCCGCCAAGATCGTCACCTCCACCCTGGAGCAATGCGCCGCGGCCGGGGTCAAGGCCGCCATCGTCATCACCGGCGGCTTCGCCGAAGCAGGCGAGGACGGCCAGCGGCTGCAAGATGAAATGGCCCAGGTGATCCGGCGCACGGGGATCAGGGTCATCGGCCCCAACTGCCAGGGCGTGAACAATCCGCACCACCTCATGTGCGCCTCCTGGCCGCTCATCACCACCAAAGGCAAGATCGCCTTCGCTTCCCAGAGCGGCACTGTGGGCGCGGCCTTCCTGGATCTGGCCGCGGCCGAAGGCCTGGGGGTCAGCGCCTTCGTCTCCCTGGGCAACCGGGTGGACGTGGACGAAGCCGAGGTCATCCAGTATTTCAATGCCGACCCTCACACCCAGGTCCTCGCCCTGTATCTGGAAGGGGTGAAGCGCCCCACCTATTTTCTGGACGCCCTGCGCGAGGCCGAAAAGCCCATTGTCATTCTTAAGGCCGGGCGCACGGTGCAGGGGAGCAAGGCTGCCGAATCCCACACCAAATCCCTGGCGGGCGCGGACGCCATCTATGACACCCTCTTCCGCAAATACAAAGTATACCGGGCCGACACTTTGGAGGAACTCTTCGACTTCGCCAAGGCCCTGGCCTATCTTCCCAAACCCCGGGGCCGCCGCCTGATGATCACCACCTCATCGGGGGGCGCGGCCATCCTGGCCATTGACGAGGCGGAAAAGCACGGCCTGGAGGTCCCGCCTCCCAATCCCTCCCTTAAGAAAAGGCTCCAGGAAATGCTGCCGGCCCACTGCGCCGTGGGCAACCCCATCGACCTCACCGGCGACGCCATCAGCGCCCCCCAGCTCTACCGGCAGGTGATGGACGAAACCTCCCGGGAATACGACTACCAGGTGGTGATCTTCGGCGATCCCATCCCCGAAGCCGCCGCCCAGGTTACGGTTGGCGGCAAAGAACTGGTCATCTTTCTGGGCGGCGCTGACGTGGAGCAGGAAGAACGGCAAAAACTTTATGCCCAGGGCGTGCCCGTCTTTCCCACCCCCGAGCGGGGGGTGCGGGCCCTGGCCCAGTTCCTCCGTTTTGAGCCCGCGCCCCCCTTCCGCCCCGAGGCCATGGCCCCGGCGCCCGTCCCGGGCCTGCGCCTGCTGCCCGCGGCCGAAGCTGCTCTCATGCTCAGCGAGGCAGGCATTCCCGCCGCGGCCGCGCCCTTGGCAGCGGATGCCGAAGAGGCCGTCAAGCTGGCCGGGGAGTTCGGCTTCCCCGTGGCCCTGAAAGTCGCTTCCCCGGATCTGCCCCACAAAAGCGACGCGGGCGGGGTGCAGCTTTTCCTGATGAACAATGAAGAAGTGCGCCAGGCCTACCAGGAGATCATGGCCTCCGTGCGTCTTAAGGAACGGGACGCCCGGGTGGATGGCGTCACCGTCTCCCCCATGGCCAAGCCGGGAGGCCTGGAACTGATCCTGGGGACCATCACCGATCCCCAGTACGGCCCGGTCCTGATGTTCGGCCTGGGCGGCATCTACACCGAACTCTACCGGGATGTGGGCTTCTGCTTCATCCCCCCGGACGACGAGGAATTGGACCGGCTCATCCGGGGCATCAAGGGCTATCCGCTCCTCACCGGCTACCGGGGCGGCCCCAAGTTCGACCTGGCGGCCCTGAAAATGGCCATGCAGGCCCTGTGCCGCTTCGCCGAGCGTCACCCGGAACTGGACCAGATCGAAATTAATCCTCTGCTCCTCTATGACAAGGGCCTCTTCGCGGTGGACGTGCGGATTTTTTCCCGAATTTAGGATAATGGAACTGGGGGGGGGTCAAGGATGACAGGCCTCAGACCCCATTCCCCAACCCCTGGAATTATTTGTCGGGTGGGAGCTGCCCACCATTTCCTGTGAATTGCGGGGTGCGCAGAGCGCACCACTGGCTTTCTGTGATGAAGTCGTTTTTCATAAAGTTGGCGGCAATCTTCTCCTTAGCCTTCTTCGCCCCGGGCTGCGTGGCCGTGGTTCCTGCCGTTGTGGCTGTCAAGGTGCATAAACATAGAAAGGCCAAGAGAGAGGAAGCCCGGAAAGAATATGAGACTTACCGGCAGGAGGCCGAAAAAGAGAATGCCGCGCGCAAACAGGCCGGTCTGCCGCCCGAGCCGGTGCTGACGGAAAAGGAGTGGCGGGCCAAACAGGATCAGGAGGAAAAGGCTCCGGCCGCAGATTCTTCCTCGGCGCTGCCAGAAGAATAAGATGATGTGGGACACCCGCCCCCGGGTGTCCACACCGGTGCTACACCTGCAACACCAAGATTTAGCGGCGGGATGCGCTTCGCTTTCCCGCCCTACCTGTTAAAAATATTCAAATTTTCTGGTGGCACAGGCTTTCCAGCCTGTGCAGTTGCTCGGCGGGCGGAGAAGCCCATGAACGAAGAAGAATACCGCATCTGGAAAGGCAACATGGTCGCCGACTACCGCCTGGAGGGCGTCTGCATTTTCTTCAGCCTGGGGTTGCTGCTGCACCTGCAAGCCGGCGGCTGGCAGGCCTTCGCCACCTCCCAGGCCGCCCTCTATTTCATCGCCGGTTTTCTGTTCACCTACTTTCTGGTGGGGGAGATCAATTACCGGATCATCATCACCCACGCCCGCTTCGCCGCGCCAGGTTTCGGGCAGATGTCCCCTGCGGACAGAGCGGCTCTCGTCAGCCGGGGCCGCCGCCTCGTCAGATTTTTGCAGATGCTGGTCTGCGTGCTGATTCCCTGGCTGGCCTATGGACTCCTTTACGGCTGGCAATTCTGATTCTTACGGTTCTTCCCCAATGGCCCAATTAGAATTTTTCCGCCTCCAAACCCGCCCGGAAGTCCTGGCGCAGTATCTCAAGTTTCTGCCTGTAGCTCAGGAAGACGTGGATCTGGCTGCGGCCGCGGGCCGGGTCCTGGCCGCGGACCTGGCTTCCCCCGAGGCGTTGCCCGATTTTCCCCGAGCCACCATGGACGGTTACGCGGTCCGGGCCGCGGACACCTTCGGGGCCAGCCCCGGCATGCCCCAGTACCTGAACCTTACCGGGGAAGTGGCCATGGGGGCCGTCCCGG
The DNA here is from genome assembly GCA_964522695.1 of uncultured Desulfobacterales bacterium. GTDB lineage: Bacteria > Desulfobacterota > Desulfobaccia > Desulfobaccales > 0-14-0-80-60-11 > VGSQ01. Next base: position 30,091 of record CAZFWX010000002.1, on the reverse strand, counting down.
ACCGGGGCGTGGGACCGGGCGAGGCCCTGCGCCTGCCCACCGGGGGCATGCTGCCCCCCGGCGCTGACGCTCTCGTCATGGTGGAATACACCGCCGAGCACCCGGATCGCACCCTGGAGGTGCGCCGGGCCGTGGCCCCGGGGGAACACGTGCTGGCCCCCGGCGACGACGTCCGCGCCGGACAGATGCTGTTTCCCTCCGGTTGCCGCCTGCGTCCCCAGGACGTGGGGCTCCTGGCTGCCCTGGGGGTGAGGCGGCTGACCGTGTATGCCCAGCCCAAGGTGGCGATTCTCTCTTCTGGAGATGAAGTCATCCCCCTCCATAAAAAACCCCGTCCCGGCCAGGTGCGGGACAGCAACGCCTATCTCGCCGCGGCCCAGGTGGTTGCGGCAGGTGGCGTCCCGCTGATACGCGGCATCCTCCCCGATGATTTTTCAGCCATTCGCGGCGCCCTGGCCGCGGCCCTGGACGCAGCCGACCTGCTGCTCATCTCCGGCGGCTCCTCGGTGGGGACCCGGGATCTCACCCTGGCGGCCATCCGGGACCTGCCGCAAACCGAAATCCTGGTGCACGGCGTGGCCATTCGGCCGGGCAAACCCACCATCCTGGCCGACGCGGACGGCAAACCCCTGCTGGGCCTGCCGGGCCATCCGTCCTCCGCGGCGGTGGTTATGGAGGTGCTGGGCAAACCCCTGTTGGCCCGCCTGGCCGGTCTGAGTGAAGACCCCGCCCCCTGGTCCAGTGTGGTCGCGGCCCAGCTTTCCCGCAACCTGGCCGGGGCCAGCGGCCGGGAGGATTTTGTTCGGGTGCGCCTGCGCCAGGAAGGCGAAACCCTCTGGGCCGACCCTATCCTGGGACCCTCGGCCTTGCTCTCACCCATGGTGCAGAGCCACGGCCTGGTCATGATCCCCTTGGAAACCGAGGGCCTGAACCGGGGCGAGACGGTGGCGGTGCAACTGTTCAGTGCATGAGGTGGCGAAGGCGGGAAAAGGGCTAGACCTCTTTTTCCCGATGCACACCCCATCCCCCCACCCCTTCATTGCTTTCGTTAAGGAAAAAACCATGACAACCGCACTGCTTCTCATCGATATTCAGAACGACTATTTTCCCGGGGGCAAAATGGAGCTGGAAGGCAGCCCGGCAGCCAGCCTGAAGGCCGGCCAAGTCCTGGCCCTGTTCCGGCGGAAGTCCTGGCCCCTGGTGCATATCCAGCATATAGCCAACCGGCCCGGCGCCCCCTTCTTTTTGCCGGACTCCGAGGGGGTGAAAATTCATTCCCATGTGGCCCCGCTCCCCGGCGAGGCCATTATCCACAAACACTTTCCCAACAGCTTCCGGGAGACGGCCTTGCTTGAGCATCTCCGGGAAAGACAGGTGAATGACGTGGTGGTGGCGGGCATGATGACCCATATGTGCGTCGACGCCACGGTGCGGGCCGCATTTGATTACGGCTTTCAGGTCACCGTGGTCCATGACGCCTGCGCCACGCGCACCCTCACCTTTGGAGATGAGCGTATTCCCGGCCAGCAGGTTCACCTGGCCTTTCTGTCGGCCCTGAGCTTTATCTATGCCCGGGTGGTCAGCGCCGCCGAGTTTCTGAAAACCTACAGATAGTGTCGCGTTGCAGAAATAAGCAAACGAAGTCGCCTTGGGAAATCTGCCTTATTCTCCCTCCCCCTTGATGGGGGAGGGCTGGGGTGAGGGTGGTAAATTTTCATTAAGATTTCTCAAATCTTGCCAAAGAAGCTCCCCCTCCCCCCAACCCCCTCCCACCAGGGGAGGGGGAGAATGGAGCGCCGATAATCTTGTAGGCTAATCCTGAAATGCGACAATGGCTTTCGGGCGGCAAAGGAAATTTCTCCGTCCCCGCCATCTTGGCTGGCGCGGTCAGCGGGGAATGCTCATGTTAAGAATATTCCCCTCGCAAGGAGATTGCCATGTCCAGCCTGCTCCATCTCAAGGCCTCGCCCCGGGGCGGCCGCTCCCATGCCGTGGCGGTGGCCGACGCCTTCCTCCACACTTACCGGGAACTGCATCCGGGGGACCAGATCATCACCTTGGACCTTTTCGCGGCCGATATGCCCGCTTTTGATGGCTTACTAGTCAACGCCAAGTACAACATCCTGCACGGCCAGCCCCACCCCTCGGAAGAAGCCGCGGCCTGGCGGCAGGTGGAGGAGATCATCGGTCAATTCAAGGCCGCGGACAAGTATGTCCTGGCCACGCCTATGTGGAACTTTTCCATCCCCTACCGGCTGAAGCAATACCTGGATATCCTGGTGCAGCCCACTTACACCTTCAGCTATTCTCCGGAGACCGGCTATGTGGGCCTGGTTACCGGCAAGCCCATCTTCATTGCCAGCGCCCGGGGCGGGTCATATCCCCCCGGCACGCCTGCCGCAACCGCGGACTTCCAGATGCCCTATCTGGATTTCATTTTGAAATTTATCGGCTTCACTGACATCCGCACGGTCCTGGTGGAGCCCACCCTGGAGCAGGGGCCGGAGGTGGCCAGGGCCCGGCGGGAGGCCGCCATGGCCCAGGCCCGGGAGATGGCCAAAGTTTTTTGAGGCAGGCAGGCATGGCGTGAAGGGAGGGCCGGGGGGCAAATTCACCCCTGAAAACATTCTAAGAAGCCAGGCCCCTGGAAAAACAGGGAGAACAGCCGCCCCCGGCTGTATCTTGCTGGCGGCTGACCCACATTATGAGTTTGGTGCCTGAGAATTATCTTTGAAGGATCGTGTTTCTGAACATTAAACGGCGAGGGGGCCTGAACCTGCCCCCCTGCCCGCGGCCTTTAGCCCCACTCCCGGCTTTCAGTTCCTCAGGGCAATGTTACCAGACAGCTCCGGACCAGGCCATGGACTCCCGTCAGCAGGTCCGGCGACTCTCTGGCCAGTTGCTGCTGAATTTCCTTGAGAAGCTGCTCCGCCTCCTTGATGGATTGGGGGGTGAGTTGCCAGGCCTGCTGGTTTTCCCGGGAGATGAGGAGCACCACGCTCGGCGGGCCGTTCTTCGCAGGAGAACTCTTCTTCCGAGGCCGAGCCGGGGTGCGCTCCCTATCGGCCTGCCCCTTTGCCACAATCAGCGTCGGCTCAACCTTCATCGTCCGTGTCACATGTCCCTCGTCGCTGACCCAAGACCTCACCACAATTTTTTTATCGGCTTCTTACCCACTTTTCTTTAAAATTCCCCCAGAACGCCCCGCGCGGGGCCATCGCCAACGGGGGATCGATACGCCATGACCGGGTTTTTCGTGCTGCTGCTGATTGCTTACCTGTTGGGCTCCCTGCCCACCGGGCTTCTGGTGGCCCGCCTGCTGCACGGCCCCGACCCCCGCACCTCGGGCAGCGGCAATTTGGGGGCGGCCAACCTGTACCGTCTTTTGGGTCCCGGGGCCGGGCTCCTCACCCTGGCCGGGGACGCGGTCAAAGGTGCGGTTCCTGTGCTGGCCGCCTGGCTGTGGCTGGTCCCCCCCGGCACCTGGCACGACACCGGGGTGGCCGCGGTGGCCGCCGCCCCGGTCCTGGGCCACATCTTTCCTGTTTTCCTCAAGTTCCGCGGCGGCAAGGGCGTGGCCACCACCTTCGGCGTGGTGGCTGTCGTCGCCCCCTGGGCAGCCCTAAACCTGGCCATCGTTTACCTGGCCGTCCTGGCCCGCACCCGCATCTTTTCGGTAAGCTCCCTGGCGTGCGCCTGGCTTTTGCCCCTGGCCGTGGGCCTGTTCACCGAGCCCAAACCCTACCTCATGCTGGCGGGCCTGCTCTCCGGTCTCCTGCTCTACTGCCACCTGGCAAACCTTCGCCGCCTGGCCCTGGGAGAGGAACCAACCATCAGCGGGTTCTGAGCAGGCTTTCAGAGATTTTTCCCCCAGCCAAAATCCGAGGAAAGGGGGACTATTTTATTCGAAAATATTTTTCAGTCCCCACTGGCAAGAAGCGGCTTCTTTTCTTATTTATTTTATATATAATTATTTACAATTATTTTATTCAGAGCCTAAGAACTGAACCTGATGTCAAGGCTACGTTTCCATAAGCTCATGACCGTTCGCATCGCCGCCATGAAATTAAGGAAAAATACCATTCCTGGGATGACCTCCCAACACTTTACCGCCCTGACGGTTCTCTTTCTCTTGACCCTAACTTCCATATTGTGCACAATTGTTCACAATAAAACCGGCGCCCCCCCGCCCGCTCGCCCAGGGAGAATGATCATGACCCAAACCCCCGACAAACCGGGTGGTCAGCTTCCCATACCGCCTCTAGATTTGCAGATTCCGGCTCAGGTGGAAACCGCCACCTTCGCGTTGGGGTGATTTTGGGGTCCTGAGGCCCAGTTCGGGGCCTTGCCTGGCGTTTTGCGCACCCGTGTGGGATACACGGGGGGCGCCGCTCCCCATCCCACCTATCACCGCCTGGGAGATCACACCGAAACGGTGCAGATCGACTTTGATCCCCAGAGGATTGCCTACGCCCAATTGCTGGCGGTTTTCTGGCAGGGTCATCAACCCGGCCGTCAGGCCTGGTCCCAGCAATACAAGGCGGCGGTTTTTTACCACAATGAAGAGCAAAGGCGACTGGCGCTGGAATCCCGGGAACGGGTTGCGGCCCGCCTGAAGAGCAAGGTTTTCACGGAAATCCTGCCCGCATCCACGTTCTATCTGGCCGAGGACTATCACCAGAAATATTATCTTCGTCAGGTTCCGGAACTCTGGCGGGAATTCGCGCTCCTTTATCCCGCGCCTGCAGACCTGGTCAATTCCACTGCCGCGGCCCGGGTCAACGGCTACCTGGCCGGGCACGGCTCCCTGGAGTCCTTTCAGGCCGATTTGCCGAATTTGGGGCTGTCCCCCCCGGCCCGGGCCAAACTCCAGAAAATCGTCTCCGGCTCCAACCTCATGAAACGATCTCTCTCCCAGGGCCAGGCTGGCGGAGGTTCGTGTCCCTTACCCCCCACCCCCTGATTGCTGCTGAAAAAGCTTGGCAGGCGCAGGCCGCGCCTGAGGCCTGCCTGTCCAGCTTCCCAGATGCATCTGAATGTGGTAAGGTTTACCCATGGTCATGGGCCGCCTGGAGCCTCCGAGGGCGTCCGGCCAAGGCCCGGGCCGTGAAACCCGTCCCCCCTAGGGCGAAGGAGGAAACCCACATCCATGTCCATAAGCAGCACTGCCGGCGTCTATTCCCGCTTAATGGGAATGGCCCGGCAAGATCCCGCCATTGTCCCCACTTATTTTCGCTATGAATACCGGCGGCGCTGGGGCGGCGCCCGGGACCGGCGCCTCCACCCGGCCGGCGGCAGCGTCCTGCCGGCCCTGATCAGCATCAACCCCACCCGCCGCTGTAACCTGGCCTGCCGCATGTGCTTTCAGTTCCGCCGGGACGTGGAGGTCCCTCCGGAGCTGAACTGGTATGACGTCAATCAGGAACTGCCGCTTCAGGCCTGGGTCAAACTGCTGGACGAATTGGCCGGCTGGCGCCTCACCCAGCCCGGCCCCAACTGGCCGCCTTTGCCCCTGTGGTCAAAGCTCCTGGGGAAGGTGGGTTCCTGGCGGCCCCTTTTGTATCTCACCGGCGGCGAACCCCTGGTGTATCCCCAGGCCCTGGAACTGCTGGAGGCGGCCCGGCAGCGCCGCCTCATGATCCACTTGCAGACCAACGGCATCCTGCTGTCCCAGGTGGCCGACGATCTGGTCTCTTTAGGCGTGCACATGGTGACCATGTCCATTGACGGCCCCCAGGAGTTGCACGACTATATCCGCGGCATCAAGGGCAGCTTTCGCCGCTCCGTGGCCGGCTTTCAGGCCCTGGCCGAGGCCCGGCGCCGCCGGGGCAGCCCCGGCCCGCTTCTGTGTCTGCGCTGCACCGTTTCCAAAGACAACCTGGACCGCCTGGAGGAAATGGTGCCTCTGGCCCTGGAATTGGGCGCGGACATGCTGTTTTTCTCCCATACCATCTTCAACACCATGGAAAACGTACAGCGGCACAACCGCATCCTGTCCCCGGAAAACCCCGCAACCCAGGGTTTGAACGTGGTGGCGCCCTCCATCCCGGAGGGGGGGTTCTACCAAAGCGAAATCGGCCCCGGGGACCTGCCGCGTCTGTTGGAGAGCCTGGCCGCGGTGCGTCGCCGGGACCAGGGCCGGGTGCAACTGGGCTTTTCCCCGGATCTCCCCGATGAAAACCTGGGGCCGTATTATCTGGACATCGATCATCCCTTTCCCCAGGAATGCCGGCACCTGTGGATGGCCTGCCGCATTCTGCCGGACGGCACGGTTTCGCCCTGCCTCCACATGGTTATGGGCAAAATTACCGACACCTCCCTGCAGGAGATCTGGAACAGCCCCGGGTATCTGAACCTGCGGCGGCTGGTGGCCCAGGGCCTTTTTCCCGGCTGCGCCCGCTGCTGTTACCGGCGGTTCAGCTAACGGCAGGCCCTGCAAGCGGCGCTTACATGTCCGCCCTCCCCCTTGCCCCTTCTTTGCTCCGGTTCTGGCGGGAAAAATCCCGAGCGGAAATCATCGCCTGGGTCCTGTGGGGCGCGGCCACCGTGCATCTGGCCTTCATGCGCCCCCCAGGGACCCTCATTCCCGGAGAGCGGTCCCAGTTGCTGGGCGGCATCCTGTGCGCCCTGAGCCTGGGAGCCGCCTGCTTTGTGAAGGGGAAGCTCAAAGAGGCCGGCAGTCGGGCTGAGGTGGCGGTCTCCCTGGCCCTGGCGTTGCTCCTGGTTCTGAGCGGCCTGTTCAGCCTCACCCCTCTGTCTTCTTCTTTCCGGGGTTTTGTCATTCTGGCGTCTTCTCTGGGCGGATTCTGGTGCGCCCGCCTCCTGCTCTCCACCGGCCCGGCCCGTATCCTGTTCCTGGAGCTCAGCCTCATTCTCCTGACCGGCATCCTGGTCGTGGGCCTGGCCTCCCATTTTCTCACCGGGGAAGTCCACCAACTCCTTGATGCCAACCACCACCCCGTGGCTTCCCGCATTCTGCTGCTGTGGTGGGCGCCTCTGGCCCTGCTCTTCACACCGGCCGCGGGCCTGGGCCCCCGGCTGGGGTCATGGCTGCTCCTGGCGGCAAGCTACCTGGTCCTCTACCTCAATGTGCTGCGCTCCACCCTGGTGATCCCCTTGATCATGGCCGGGGAAGCGGCTCTCTTCCGGGTCTGGCGCTGGCGCTACGTCCTGTTGGCGGCCGTTCCCATTTTGGGGCTGACGGCTTATCTGGCCGCGCACGTGCCTCATTTCCGCAAGGGGCCCGGTTCCGAGTCTTTCTACTATCGGGTGGAGAATTACCGCTTTTCCCTGCACATCGCCCTCAAACACCCCCTTTTAGGCATCGGCCTGCGGGCCCCCCGGGAGGAATTCCTCACGGACTACGACAAAAAATATCCTTATGTCAGCCGGGAGCAATTCGCCCATTCGGTGGAACGCATCCGTACCTCGGAAAACGTCTTCCTCACCTTTTTGGCCGAAGCGGGTTTTCCCTTCACGCTCATATATATCTTAGCCCTTATCATTCTTCTGACCCGCCTGGCGCGCCTGGCCCGCGCCCCGGACCCGGCCGGGGCCATCCCGCCCCTGGCCCTGCTTTTACCCCTCACCGGCGCGCTGCTGCATTTCCAGCTCCTGGACGGCCTGTTCCACCCCCAGATCAGCTGGTTTTTCCACCTGCTGCTGGGGATGATCAGGCCGGAAAAAGAGTCCTTGCCAGATGACTTACCGAGGAATTAAAAAGGATACAGGTTTTTTGCGGGCGCCAAAGAAGGAAATTAATTGGATTGGCGGGCAAAGCCTACTCTACGCCTCTGAAAAAAGGGCAGATTTTATGGAAGGGCTTTTGAATTGAACTGAACTTAGGTGGCACAGCTGTCCTCACCTGGGCGGGCGCAGGCTGATTGCCTGGGCGCACTACCTATTTCTTGCGCGGCAACTCCAGCACTTTGGCTGCGGGGTCCTGGGGGAAAGCGGTGACGTGGCGGGCCATGGCTCCCTTCCAGGCCACCAGGAAGCGGTGCCAGGCCAGGGTCAGGTATTCGTTGTAGCCCTCGTCCAGGTGGGAAGGGCGGCTCCAGTTAACCTTGATGTGGCCCTCCGCGAAGTTTTCCTCGGCCTGGAGGCGGTCCCGCTCCGGGTGCTGGGGATGGGGATTGTCCCAGGCCTTGTGGAGCCGCCCCCCTACCCAGACTTCCACCCGGTCGAAGCCCAGATCCCGCACCCCCACGGCCAAAAGCTCCAACAGGTCTTCCCGGGACCGGGCCCTCTGCAAACGCGCCTTCATAAAGCGGGTGAACAGCCCCAGAAACTGGAAGTGGGGGCGGTTCTGCCAGGCCACGGTCAGGGGTTTGCCCCGGTACAGCGACACCGCCGCCAATGCTCCCCCCACCACCAGCAGGGCCGCCAGGCTCCAGAGCCACCAGCCCGCGGGAGAGCGGTCCTGAAAGACCAGGAGCAGCGTCACCAGGCATAACAGGGCGCTGAAGGCATAAAAGATGGCCACCGTGAGGCGGGGATTTTTCACCAGTTCACTCAAACGATGATGGAGGTGATTGCCGTCGGCCCAAAACAGGGCCTGACCCGTAAGCCAGCGCCGGGTCAGCGACAGGAGCACTTCAAAGAGGGGTATGGCCAAGGGCAGGAAAGGCACCAGGATCATCAGGCTGGCGCCAAGGCGCTGGCCGGGGAACAGGGCCGCGGAACTGGTGGCGAAGGTGCCCAGGAGAAACCCGAGAAACATGCTGCCGCCGTCGCCCAGAAAGATGGACGCGGGCGGAAAATTGAACAGCAGGAACCCCAACAGGCTGCCCGACAGGGTGAAGCCAATGGTGGCGGTGAACAGATCCCCTTTGGCCAGGGCGATGAGGCTGGCGGTCAGGGCGGCAAAAAAGCAGATGCCGCCGGCCAGGCCGTCCAGGCCGTCCACCAGGTTGACGGCGTTGATGATCATCACCACGGCCAGGACAAAAAGGGGAACGCCCCAGAGGCCGAAATGCACCAAGCCCACCAGGGGCAAGGTGGCTGTGCTGATGGTGTGGCCGCCCAGCACCAGGATGGCCCCGCCCAGCACCTGCCCCAGCAGCTTTTTCTTCCAGCCCAGGACAACCCGGTCATCCCAGGTGCCCAGGAGCAGCATCCAGGTGGCCCCGGCAAAGAGGGAGAGCATCTTGGCCCGGCCGGGTTGCTCCACCTTGAGGTGGCCGGTGAGCAGGAGCCCCAGAAAGATGAGGAAGACCAGGGCGAAAGGCAGGTAAATGACGACTCCGCCCACCAGCGGCGTCACCCGGCAATGGCCCCGGCGGCCTCCGGGCGCGGCCACCAGGTTGTACCTCCGGGCCGCGCTCCGGGCCGCCGGCACCAGGAGAATGGTGGCCAGGAAGCCGAAAAGGACGAGCAGGGGAATAACCCACAACGGCGCGGTCGTCATGTTCATGCGGTTCTCGGGGGATCCTGACAATATTTTGCCAAGAGTGCGGCGCAGTGCCTAAGGAAAAGGGGTATGCGGCCTATTCCCTTTTTCTTCCCTTAACCTGCCATTATAGCCGAAACCGCAGTTTTCTGCGCCCGGAAAGTGGCGTTATGCCTTTCGACTTTGTATAATTCTTACTCATGTCCGCAGAAGTCAGCATTCGGGTCGAGCACCTCTCCAAGACTTTCACCATCCCTCACGAGGCCATTAACACCATGCGGGGCTATTTCGTGACCCGATGCCGCAACCTGTTCCGTCCCCTTACCTATGAAACCTTCATGGCCCTGGACGACGTCTCCTTTGAGGTGAGCCGGGGCGAGTTCTTCGGCATCATCGGCCGGAACGGCTCCGGCAAATCCACCCTGCTGAAAATCATCGCCGGCATCTACAACCCCGACCGGGGACGCGTGCTGGTCAACGGCCACATCTCCCCTTTTCTGGAACTGGGCATCGGCTTTCACCCGGAACTGTCCGGCCGGGACAACATTTATCTGAACGGCACGGTCCTCGGCTTATCCAGACGCCAGATTGATGAAAAATTCCAGGAAATCGTCGCCTTCGCCGAGATGGAGCGCTTCATCGACCAGAAAATCAAGAATTACTCGTCCGGGATGCAGGTGCGGCTGGCCTTCGCCGTGGCCATCCACGCCAACCGGGAGATTCTCTTGCTGGACGAGGTGCTGGCCGTGGGAGATGCCATTTTCCAGAAGAAATGCCTTGATGAAGTGGAACGCTACCGCCGGGAACAGAAATCGGTGATCCTCGTAACCCATGACCTGGTCATGGTGCAACGCTTCTGTGACCGCGCCATGCTTTTGCGCCAAGGGCGCGTCGCCGCCATGGGCGACCCCCTGGAGGTGATTAACGAGTATCAGCATCTCAATGGTTAAATTAGGGAACCGGCAACCACAACCGCCGAGCATGGCTCTAAGCCTGTTCCCATCCTGGAGTTTACTTTTCCCCAAGACCAGCTAACCCAAAGAGGTTTTTCCCATGATGACTGCCGAGACGACTGTTGGATCTGCCATGCCCTTGCTAATCACGACCCCACTGGCACTGCCCCGCCGCTTGCCTTCCGGGAGGATCAATTAGCTATGGGGGGTTTCAGAGATAAACTCCTTCCTCCCCACACGAGACGCTACAGGTACCTGAACTGGGGGAAGAAGGCCATCACCATCTGGAGAAATGAAGGTTTTAAGGTATTAGGAAAGAGGGTTATCCAAAGGTTGTTTCTTTCATTGTATCAACCCCCTCAATCTGAACAAGTTGCCAGGGGCTATGACCGATGGTTGGATTTTAACCAGGTAACCGTACCGGCTCTGAGGTGGATGCAAAGAAACACTGAATGTTTTTACTATCGGCCCCTTATCTCCTTTCTCATGGCTGTCACCGGGAAAGGGGATTTCCTTGCCTTGGGGCCATCTTTGCGCTCACTACAAGCCCAGGCTTACCAGAAGTGGGAATTGTGCATCTCCTGTGCACAGGAACTGCATGCCCAGATCCAGGAGTACATTGTTACGATTGGCCTGGAGAATTCCCTTGTTAAAATTGATGTCCAAGATTATAGGACCAGGGAGGAGGCCTGGAATCACTTACTGAAACGCGCCTCAGGAGACTTGGTGGCGCTCCTGGATCCAGGCGATTTTTTGCAGCCCCATGCCCTGTTTGAAACGGTCTATCTCTTCAATCTGCATGACTATGATCTCATATATTCGGATGACGACCAGATCACCCCCGGGAAAAAAAGGGTTAATCCTTTTTTCAAACCCGATTGGTCGCCCGATCTTTTCTTCAGCATGAATTATCTCAGGCGGCTTTGGGTTGCTCGCAAGCCATTGGTCCAGGAAATCGGTGGGTTTCGCATTCCCTATGCCCCGGCCGGCGAATATGATTTGCTCTTACGTTTAACGGAAAAAACCCAGAAGATAGGGCATGTTAAGACGGTGCTCTACAGTAAGGCCCAGGAGTCAGAAGGAGATCTTGACTCCGGCTCCCCGCAAGAGTTGCAGGCATTGGCAGACTGCCTGGTACGGCGGGGCATCAAGGGGGAAGTTCTGGCGGGCGAATATCCCGGGACCTTCCGCGTTAAAAGGGCTTTGACGGGTCAACACTTCATATCCATCATCATTCCGACGAAGTTTGCCAATTTTCAATGTTTCCAGGATTGTCTCAATTCGATCATCAACAAATCAACCTATCAAAATTATGAAATCATTCTTATCGATACCAGCCGGAAAGAGGATAAAACCATCCAGAAATTTCTCAAGACGGTCCCCCTCAAGGTCATCACCTGGGATAAACCTTTTAATTGGTCGCAGGTGAATAATGTGGGGGCTACCTACGCTCAGGGTGATTACTTGCTTTTTCTCAATGACGATGTTGAGGTGATTACCCCTGATTGGCTGGAGGCCCTTCTGGAGCATGCCCAACGGCCGGAAGTGGCCGCAGTGGGAGGCAAGTTGCTCTTCCCCGACGGCCTGCAGCAGCACGCAGGAGCCTTTTTAGTAGATCACGGCGGTGGCGGCCGTCACGCCTTTCGGGGATTAAGCTCTCGGGATCCCGGGTATTTCGGGTTGGCTTCAGTGCAGCGGAATTGCGCCTATGTCACGGGGGCCTGCTTCATGACCCGCAGGGACATCTTTGAGAAGATGGGCGGCTTCGATGAACTGCTGAGCCTGGTGAATAACGAAACGGATTTTTGCCTGCGGTCCATAAAAGCCGGGTATTTAGTCGTTTTCACTCCGTACGCCCTTCTGTATCATTATGAAAAGATGAGCCGCAAAGACATGGAGGAAGAAGAGGATATTCAGCTTTTCTGGGAGCGCTGGCGGCCCCTGTTGGAAGGAGGCGATCCTTATTACAACCCGAATCTGACTCTGGAACGCAGTGACTTCGGCATCAACGAAGAGCTCATCATCACCACCATCATGCCCTGTTCAACAATTGATCTTCAAAGAATTCGCAGAATCCTGGTGGTGAAACTGGACCACCTGGGGGATGTCATTCTGTCATTTCCGGCCATCCACCGCCTGCGGCAGATCTTTCCTCAGGCGAAGATTACCGCCCTGGTGGGTAGTTGGGCCCAGTCACTTACACAGATGCATCCCGCCGTGGATGAGGTCTTGACCTATGATTTCTTTCAATCTCAGTCACTCATACCCCATAAAATCTTAACGAATCAGGAGAAGAAGGACGTCGCCGCCTGGCTGCGACAGTTTGAATTCGACCTGGCCATCGATCTGCGCCGGCATCCCGAGACCCGTGAGTTTTTACAATTGAGTGGCGCGGAGATCTCTGTGGGCTTTGCCCAGAGAAATGAATTTCCCTGGTTGTCGCTGGCTCTGCCGGGAGACCCGGAAACTTCTCTGGTGCGGGCCCGACGGCATATTGCTCAGGATTTCTATAACTTAATGGAAATGATCGCCATAGCCGGAGGGGATACTTTCTACCCCCGGTTGGAGTTGTCTGACCAGGACCAGGACCTGGCCAGGCAGCATCTCTTTGCCAAGTTGCCGCCGGATTCCCAGGTAATTATTGGCATCAGCCCAGGAGCAGGCAGTCCATTTAAGTGTTGGCCCAGTGATTACTATGCCCGTCTGGTGGATATCTTCGTTGAGCGACTGGAGGCAACAGTAATATTCTTTGGGATTCAACAAGAGCGCCCACTAATTGAAAGCATACTAAAACAGATGAAAAATGCTCAACGGGCGATCTCCATGGCAGGAAAATTGAATATAAACCAATTTTTATTCTTTTTAAAAAATATCGATCTTTTTATAGGCAACAACAGTGGTCCTATACACATGGCTGCAGCCCTTGAAATACCAACTTTGTGTATCAATATGGCGCACATTGATCCCAGAGAATGGGGTCCCATTGCACCGAATGCCGCAGTTATCTATATGGAAAAGCTGTGCTCCCCCTGTTACTTAGGCAGAGTGGAACATTGTCCCCATGACACTTTGTGTCTCCGACGCTTGCATGTGGAAAAAGTCTGGGAAGCAGCCCTCCGGATGCTGCTCCCCCGGTGGCCAAAATTGGGATTGGCCGCCAATGCTGCCCGACAGGCACATTAATTAGGGAGGCCGCCCTGCATCACTTGCCGCCGGCGCCGCCTCCAAAGACGCTTATCCGCCCGTATTCCTAACCGGTGGCCGCTCCGGTCCTGGTTGGGGAGTGAACCCCAGAAAGGAGAGGGCATTCTGCGCGTCCTGGCCATCACCAAAGACACCTTCATCCTGCGGCAGGTCCGCCTGTCCATGCCCCTGCTCAACTTGCGGCGGCAGGGGTTGATCCGGGATTTCTGGATCGCCAATCCCTCCCTCTTCGACCTGCCTGACGATTTTGCCTTCGATGCCGTCTGGGTTCAAAAGGTTGACGCCCCCTGGCTTCTGGGCTATCTGTCAGACAGGCTGGGCGGCTGCTTTCTCTATGATTTGGATGACCTTTTATTGGCCAAGGCCGCGTACCGGGGCCCGGACCTGGTCAACCTGGCGGGAGTGGAGCTGGGCTTGCGCAGGTGCCGGGTGCTCACCGTTACCTCCCGGCGTCTGGCCCGCTTGCTGGAAAAGTACACCGGCCTGGCTCTCCAGGACCGGGTTGCAGTCTGCCCCAACGCCGCAGAGTTTCCCCAGGCCCGCCGCGTCCCCGCGCCTCCCGCGGCTCTTCTCTTCGCCTCCAGCGACGCCCTGGCCCTCACCACCTCTCAAGACGCGGTCCTGGAGGCCGTGGCCGCCTTCAGCCAACGCCGCCGCCTGCCCATTTACTGCTTCGGCCGGCGCCTGGGGAGCCTTGTCGCCCGCTGGCCCACCCTGATCTACCTGGGGCTGGCGCCTTACTGGCACTACCAGGCCCTCCTGGCCTCTCTGCCGCCGTGCCTGGGCATCGCCCCCGTGGAGACCGAGGCCGACCCTGAGACCCTGGATTTCATCAACGGCAAGTCCGACGTCAAGATGGTGGAATTCGCCGGCCACGGCCACCCCGGGGTGTACAGCCAGGCGCCGCCCTATGCGGACACCGATATTTGCGCCGGCACTTTAGTGGAAAATTCCCGGGAAGCGTGGGAGCAGGCCCTGGAAGAGACCCTGCGGGAGGGCTGGCGGCGCCTGGCCGATGAGCAACAGGCGGTGCACACGCTGCGTCACATGGACGTGGTCGCCCGGGAGTGCTGGCTGCCGGCCCTGATGCGGGTGCGCCTGCCCCGTCCCCTGTCCGGCCGGGAACTCAAAGCCCCGCTGGGAGGCTTGAGAAAATTGAAAAACGCCCTGCGGCATGTGGTCTACAACCAGGATTACCTGGCCATGAAGCGTCTGCAAGACAGCCTTCCCGCCTGGCTCCTTAACCTGGCCCGGCGCTTCTACTAAGGCAAAAAAAAGGGGAAGGGCGCCGCCTCAAGGTCCCTGCCCTTCCCCTCGTAACATTCACCCTGTTCCGGTTTTAGCTTACAAATGCCCGGTCCATTTACTCCGCCTCCCCAGTTTGGAGGGGCTGGGGGGAGGGGGACAAGGTAAAGCTCTCCCCAGAAATTTCACCCCCACCCCGGCCCTCCCCCATCCAGATGGAGGGAGAAAAGACCGTGTTTCTTCAGTGAGCGGTATACCCAAGACGGAATACCAGGCCTGCCTCACTCCGCCAGCGCGAATTTCCCGTCTTTCACCTGCACAATGACCATGGAGTCCACGTCCAGGCCGTTGTGGTCTTCCGGGGTGAGGTTATAGACCCCGGAGACGCCCACGTAGCCCTTGGTCTTTTCAATGGCTTCCCTGAGGGCCTTGGAGTCCGTGCCTGCGGTTTTCATGGCGTTGGTGACGATGTAGACCGCGTCCCAGGCGTAGCCCGAATGGGTGTTGATGGGGAACTGCTTGTCATATTTGGCTTCGGTGTAAAGCTTGATGAACTCCTGGATCACCTTCTTCTGGGGGTCGTTGTCCGGCAGCTGACCTGCGGCCATGAGCTTGGTGGAGGGCATGCGGTCGCCTTCCGAAGCCTTGCCGGCGATCTCGATGTACTTGGGATCGGGCTGGCCGTGGCACTGGAACAGCGGCAGGTTGATGCCCAACTGGGCCTTATTTTTGGCAATGATGGGACCGGCCGGGCCGATGGTCCAGACCACGATGGCCTGGGGCTGGGCGTTCTTGATCTTGGTGAGCTGCGCGGTCATGTCCGTGTCGGCAGGGCCGAAGGACTCCTTGGCCACGAAGGTGATGCCGAAGTCCGGGGCCAGCTTCTCCAGCCACACCAGGCCGTCCTTGCCGAAGGCGTCCGACGCGGTGAGCAGGCCTACCTTGGAGAGCTTCTTGTCCTTCAGATACCCGAACAGCTTCTTCACCGCGGTGGAGGAGCGCTGGGGGGATTTGAAGACATAGTTGAAGGAGCCCAGCTTTTCGCCCCCCATGATAACCGGGTCACCGCCCACGCACATGAAGGTGGGGACGCCCGCCTCCTCCACGATCTTCTTGACGTTCATGCCCTCAGCCGTAGTGGTGGGACCGATGATGGCCGCCACCTTGTCCGAATGGATGAACTTCTTGGCGATGGTGGCGGCTTTGGCCGGGTCGCTCTCGGTGTCGCCCATGACCAGCTCGATCTGGCGGCCGTTGATGCCGCCCTCCTTGTTGATCTTGGCCACCACCATTTCGGCCACCAGCTTGGTGGGCGTGCCGATGTGGGCGGCAGGGCCCGACAGGGCGAAGAAGGCGCCCAGCTTGATGGGCTCCGCGGCCTGGCCGGGAACACTGAGGAAAATTAACATTCCTGCGATTAAAAAAAGCCTGAAAAATAATCTCATGTCACCGCTCCTTTTCTAAAGGTGATTTACATAACTTTGAATGCAGGGCGGGAAAGCTTTAACACATCCCGCCTCTTCCCTCGCACCATGAGTTACAGGATCATAATGGATGGAAATTACATCATCCTTATATCTTTAACTCGAAACGAATGACATTAATAAAAATGATACGGCAGGCGGGATGCGCCATGCTTTCCCGCCCTACAGTTGCTGTTTCGCACCTGCTTTGTGCAGGAACTCTTTGAACTGCCCGGCTCGGCGCCGGATAATATGAATGTTAATAACCAGTTTTCCCTTGCCCTGGCTTAGCCGGACAGAAATGAAATGAAAAAGGCAATGCTCAATATGGCAGGACAATTGCCAACTCGAGGCAAAGTGGCTGAAGGCAACGGATCGCCCAAAAAAGCAACAATTTCAGCCCGTGTTTTTCCATGGGCATCGGTCTTGAGTTCGTACGTCACAATTTCGTTGCCAACCGGCCTTTGCTGCCGGTTTACAAATGACTTGATGTGAACGAAGACTTTCCTCCCCCCGCTCTCCGGGGTGATGAACCCAAAGCCCTGGGCATCTTTCCCTTCGGTTAATTTTCCTTGATGACGCATAGCGAATTCCCGCCTGGATCGCAGTCCGGCTTAGAACGGGGCATTATTGCCCAGCTTTGCTCCTCACCCGACTTCAGGCCCGTAGCCCGCAGGGCGGCAAAGCCTTAGCGCCTCCGGCCTTTTGCCTCTGCCAGCAACGGCGCCTGCGGCAGGTCTCTGGGTCTTGTCAGAAGATTGCAGGGGCTCGCCATGAGGGAGGCAGCAGAAAATACCCTGATCATAATGTCACGTTTCAGAATCACCGTGCAGGTTTTTCCGACCTCTATTCTCGCCCTCCCTTGGCGGGAGGGAGACGGGGGTGACTTTTTACAACATCAAGAAATATTTAGAGATTTAACCACCCCCACCCCAGCCCTCCCCCATCAAGGGGGAGGGAGGACAACGCCCATTGGGCCTGACGATTTTTGTATTTTTTCTGAAGCGCAAAAAAATCCCCCAGATACCCTGTCTTGGCGCGGGATATTTTTTTAACCCACTAGCTTTCTCAGAACGGCCTGAGATGCAGGGCTCAATTTACTGAGAAGGCTCATTCAGAGGCGGCTTGCACGTGGGACAAGGGATGTATCCCTTTTCTTTTGCCTCTTTCACGGACTGAAAGGTAATCCGGCCCTGGGGGCCGATGAGTCTGACCCATTTGCAATTCGGGTAATGATATTTGTTTGAGGTGACCGCACCCACGTAAGCAACAGGCTTTTGGGGAAGGGCGGTCTCCGGCTTGGCTGTCTCCTGGGCAGGGGGGCCCGCCGATTCTGACTTTTCCTTTGGCTTGGCGGAAGGCTTCTTTTCCGGTTCCAGGGTCAACGCCAGGCGGGGCTGCCGGCTCTGATCAAGGAGAGTGAATTCCGGCTCCTTGCCCGGCGGGAGGGTGAGCAGCACCCGCGGTCTGCCCTCCTTATCCAGCACCTCGATGCTCAGAATCCCCTGGCGCTCGCCCACCCAGACGCGGCCGCCATCCCGGCTGCGAATCACCAACCCTGGCGAGTCTGTCTCCTGGCTGAGCGCTTGGGTGCTGCCCCCGGCGGCTTTTTCCGCCCGGCCCGGCAACAGCTGGCGCACCGCAAGAAAGACAACGGCCAGGATGGCCAGAGCCAGGACTGACACCAGCAAATATTTTCCTGTCTTGCCGGGGGGAAAGCGTGGTGAGAGAGGTTGAATGTCTTCCGGAGTCTGGTTCCCGGGTTCCTCCTCCCCCATATGTTGGAGAGAAATCTTGGTGATGGGCGACTTGGCCAGCTTGGTCCGTTTGCCGGCCAGCTGTTCCTTCTTGGACCGGGGACGGGGGCGATTGTCGATAACATCCATGTTTCACCATCCCGGTCGTGAGGATTTCCTTGATTTGGCAGGCAGGAGTCGCATCCACTGGCACCAGAGCACTCGAACCCAATTTTTCTCGCCGGAGGCAAAATAGCACGAATGTGGAGGGAAAGTCAATTTTCCTCAAGGGTTGGGCATGGGGGAAAAAGAAGCCCTTTACGCGGCTTGCAGGTGACTTTCCCGTGGAGCCGGACAGAGAGGCAGTTGCGCACAGGCTGGAAAGCCTACGCCACCGGAATCTTTAGATTTTGTGGGTCGCTTGCCGCCTGGGTCCCAAGCTCCTGGTGGGGAACCACCTGGCCCGCCAAGCTGCTGCCTGGCAAAGGGAATCACGCCGTTCCAGCAGATTGGCAGGACTATGAAGATGTGCCCAAGCAGGGCGTGGGCGAAAACGGTATTCCCAAGCAGGAGCTTGGGAACCAGGTATTCATGCCTATCCTACGACCCCAAAGCAATGAAAGTGTAGAACCGCCGCCCCTTTGGTGGCGCAGGCTCCCAGCCTGTGCGGGCACCGGCAAGATGCCGGCGCCACCAGGAACTTTCTATACCAGTTACAAGATTGGTCACCGTTTTGCTACACCACCGAATCGGTGATGCGCGTGTCAAAGACCCTTTTGCTTTTGCGCTCCGAGCGGGGCAGATCCCCGTAGGCCGTCACCTCCACGGTGGGGGTGACCAGGAGTTTGTGTTTGATAACGTAGATGATCTCCCGGGTCAGTTCGTCGGCCCGGCGGGGCTCCACGCCCTCGCCCCGCTCCACTTTGAGCAGCATGTGGTCCCGGCCCGCCGCATCCCGGGTGAGATGCACCTGGTATTCGGAGCCCAGGCCGGGGACCTCGGAGAGCAGCCGGTCGATTGAGGAGGGGTAAATGTTGACGCCCCGGAACTTGAACATGTCGTCGGTGCGGCCCCGAAGGCGCGAATGCCGGGGGAGCACCGTGCCGCAGGTGCAGGGGGCCGGGATGATGCGGGTGATGTCGTGGGTGCGGTAGCGGATCAGGGGCGCGGCTTGCTTCGTGAGCGTGGTCACCACCATCTCGCCCCACTCGCCGTCGGGCAGGGGCGTCAAGGTGTCGGGGTCCAGGATTTCCAGGATGTAGTAGTCGCCCCAGTAGTGGATGCAGTCGTGGTGAGGACACTCGATGCCGGTGCCCGGGCCGTAGAGTTCGGTCATGCCGACGATGTCGAAGAGTTCCACGCCGCCGAAGAGGTCGGCGATCTTTTTGCGCATGGAGACGCTGGAGCGCTCCGAGCCGTAAATGATCTTTTTGATATTGATCTTGTGGGCGATGCCCCGCTTGTGGATCTCTTCGGCCATGAGCAGGCCCATGGACGCGGTGCAGCAAAAGACCGTGGGCTGCAAATCCAGGAAGAATTCGCAGTGCATATCCAGGTTGCCCGGGCCCACGGGGATCACCAGGGCGCCCAGTTTTTCCGCGCCCAACTGGAAGCCCACGCCCGCGGTCCACACGCCATAGCCCACGGCGATCTGCACCCGGTCCAGAGTGGTGACGCCGGCCATTTCGTAGCAGCGGGCGAAGAAATGGGCCCAGTCGTCCAGGTCCTTTTGCGTGTAACCCAAAATTTTCCGCTTGCCGGTGGTGCCGGAGGAGGCGTGGATGCGCACGATCTGCTCATACGGCACGGCCCGGAACGGAAAGGGGTAGCCGTCCCGCAGGTCCTCGGGGGTGGTAAGGGGGAGTTTGGCCAGGTCCGCAAGGGAACGGATGTCCCCGGGCGTGACGCCTGCCTCATCCAGCTTGGCCCGGTAGAAGCTCGAGCCCTCATAGGCGTGGCGCACGGTCCATTGGAGGCCCTGCACCTGGTGGGCCTGCAATTCTTCCCCGGTCGTGAAAGGGGGCATGAAGGTTTTCGGCGTAGTCATGGGCTTTTCCAGTCGGATATTGGTGAGGCCCGCCGCGCCCAGGCGGCTGGCGGCCGGGTTGTTGTCAGAGGCGGCGCCCAAAAAGGCCCGGCGCAGTTCCGGGTCCACCAGGAGCTTGCCGCTCAGTCCCGCGCCGACGATCCGGCCGTTGGCCAGGAGATAGGCCGAGGTCGAAGCGGTGAGGGCCCGGGCGGCGTTTTGCTCCACCAGGAGGATCGTTACCCCGGAGCGTGAGAGCTGATGAATGATGTCAAAGATTTCGTCGGTGATCAAGGGCGCGAGGCCCAGACTGGGCTCGTCCAGGAGCAACAGGCGGGGCCCGGCCATTAAGGCCCGGCCGATGGCCACCATCTGCTGCTCGCCGCCGGAGAGCGTGGCGGTGCGCTGGGAGAGTCGGTCCCTTAGCTTGGGAAAGCGCCCCAGGACTTCTTCCAGCCGGCGGGCCATTTCCCGGCGGCCGGGGGAGAGAGCCAGGGCGCCCAATTCCAGGTTCTCCCGGACGGAGAGATCGCCGAACATTTCCCGGCCTTCCGGGGCCAGGGCCACCCCCCGGCCGGCCATGGCGGCGGCGGTGGAGCCGGTGACGTCCCGGCCGTCGAAGCTGATGCGCCCGCCGCTGGGTTTGAGCAGCCCCATGACGGCCTTGAGCAGGCTGGTCTTGCCCGCGCCGTTGGCCCCCACGAGAGCCACCGTCTCCCCCCGGCGCACGGCCAGATCCACCCCAAAGAGTGCCTGGGCCGCGCCGTAATGGACCGTCAGATTGTCGATGCGCAGTAAAATGTCCGTGGGGCCGGGCTGCATGGTGCTGCATTATACCTGCTTCCGCCCCTTCTGGGGAGACGCCGGAGGTAATTTCCGGCTTTATTGACATTAGCAATTTTATAACTACAATGAATGGAAAGAAGGTAATTCATGAATTTCCAGACCATCCCGCGCAGCCCGGGAAAAAGAAATTTCTGACCCCAGGGCCGGGAAAAACAGGTTTGGCAAGTGGAGGATATACCAGGTGTTAAACGAGTACGGCACGGATATGACAAACACAGAGCAGGTCGCTCCCAATGAAATCGTCACCGCGGTCTTTTCCCACCCCTTTCACGGGCGTTTGGTGGAAAGGGTGATTTTGTACGTCCGCCCCGGTCTGCACTTCAAAGGGGAGAATTACAAGCTGAGCTGGTGGGGCGACGGGGTCGCCTATTATGAGCCTGTAGCCCTGTCCTAATAAACTGCCGGTCTTCTCGAGGGCGCCGGGGCCAGATGATTCCGGCGCCCTTTTTTTGTCTTGAAGATCAGTGCTGTCCGGCCCGATATTTGCTCAAGGCATCTTTGGGACAGCCCATCGCCCTTAAACCCTGATGTCCGGGGCCTGAATGACAATGCTGAGCATCTCCCGCCTATTTCCGGAAAGGGAAGCGTGCACTCCTCCTGTCCCCTCCCCCAACCCCCTCCCACCGTGGGGAGGGGGCTTAAAAACCGGGTTTCAAGCATAATCCTTGCCGGACAGCGCTGCTTGAAGATATTTTGCTCACACCACAGCCTCTTGCCGGTCCGATGCCCAGGCTGGAAGCCTGTGCCACCAAAGACGGCGGGCACGGAGACCTGCCCCACCGGGCTTTCCCAGTTGGGCGGATAAGCCAGTGGCTACGGGTCTGCGGCAGCCTCACGGCAACTCAGTTTCATCTACAAAGAGGCGGAAGGGGCGCTTGATCTGCCAGCCGTCCCCGTGGGGGAGGCGGCGGCCGATGAGCCACGGACCCAGCCAGAGCTGACACTCCCGGCCGCCGGCGCGCTCAAAAACCAGAAGGCGGGGATGAAGCCAGCCTTTGAGAGGGGTTGTGGCCGCCAGGCGGCGGTAGAGGGGCCGGAGCCAGGCGGAGATCATTTCATCCAGGCGCCTGAATGTCTGAAAGACGTGAATTTTCCCCATCACCCCTTGCCGGACCGGCAAGGTGCGGCCGCCCCGCCGCACCGCGGCCACATAGCCGATGATCGTATCAGGCTCCACCAGCCAGGGATCGGCAGCCGGGCAATTGTCTCCCCGGGTCCGCAGGCCCTTTTCCTCCACTGCCGCCACCCGGTGGACCACACGTTCTCCAGGATTGTGGGGGTGGGCAAAGACCACCACGTCCCCCACCCGGACCTCGCGGCCGGCACAGGGCGCGATGACAAGGTCGTCCCCCGGGCGGAGGGTGGGATTCATGCTGGGACCGAAATAGAGCATACGCCGGCTCATGGCTGCCATTATAAAGGACTTTTTCTAAGGAAGGGGGTGAGGAGCCACAGTTCGCCGACTTCCCCACGATAAAAAATTTGCTGCGTCACCGCCAGCCCAGGAGGCGCTCCAGGTCTTCCCAAAAGTGGCCGTGCAGACTGAGGCGCATCCGGAAAGCCGGCACGGCCAGGGCCAGGTCCGCGGCGTTGGCGAAGACTTGCGTCCGGCGGCGGACCATCTCTTCCCGGGGGAGATTCTCCCAGGTCCTGGTGCAAATCTGCTCCACTGATTGGGTGATGCACACCGCAGCCTGGGCTTGGCTCAGGGGCGTAATTCTGTTTTCGGGATGCTGCTCCAGAAAGCAGACGGCCTTGACCGGCACAGTATGCTGCACATTCCAGGTAGGCATCCCCCTTTGGAAGAGATAGTCGGACCAGGTGGGGAAGGGGTGAGCCACGTAGAAGGCCCCAGGGGTTTTCACCACCAGGGTTTCATCGTCGTCCAGCATCTCCCAGGGCCGCGGCAGACGGCGGCAGGTGGTGGATTTGCCCGTATCCCCCGGCGCCGCGAAGAGCACGCCCTGGCCTTGAAAAGCCGCCAGGCCGGCGTGGAGAGGCAGGCCGCCCCGCCACACGCTGTCCAGGTAGATGACAGTGAGGGAGTTCCACATGTTGATCAGAAAGAATTCTGCGCTCCCGTCATGGTGCAATTCGCAAAGCACGTCCGGCAGACCGGGGTGGCGCCAGCAGCGCAAAGGCCGCTGGCCTTTCGGCCCCCAGCCCACTTCTTCCGGGACAAAGCCCAACGCGGCCAAATCCCGGGCCGGCAAGGCTTCGGTGTAGATCAGTTCCGGGCGGCCGTCAGGCAAACCAGGGGGCAGTTCCATAATGGCCGCCAGCCGCGTCAGCCAGGGGAAGGTGGGAGTGCAGGCTGTAAGCCACCAGCGGTTGCCGTCGGCGAGGTCAAGGCAGAAGCCCTGATCCGGAATTGAGGCGTCACCGCCATTACAGCCATCCTGGAGGAGGTCCCGCAGCCGCACGGATGGTCCGGCGGGAGGGTTCATGTGCGGGCCTCGCAGGCTGGGCAGGCCAGGAAGGGGTGGGGCAAGGAAAAAGCGATACGGTCCGGAGAGCAGCGAAATGAGTTCACGAAAAATAACGGCAGAGGGGAGGACACAGCCTCCCCCCCCAACAGGAATTTTGTCTCGTTCGGGACACCCTGGGGTTAATTTTCCTACCTGTTGACCACCGCACCCCGGGGGCAAAGGTTCGCTACGGACCCGGCGCCGCAACTGCGAAAGCCTGCGGCCGCCGGTGCATCCAGACGGGTCAAGATGGGCTTTTCATAAGGCAGCTTTTTCTTTTCCTTCATACCATTCCCCTCCAACATGGTAGATCGCAGAAACCAAAATCTCCCTTGCAGCTAACGGGGGCAGAGTGACCAAACCGCGGTCACACATGCCGCAGGGATACCACATTAAGCCCTGATTATAGGGAAAGTCATTCTTATAATGCAAGAGAATTATTCTCTTTTCCATACGGAAATTGAGAATATGGAAAAAAGATTGTGGTTTGTCGGGCCTGACCTCAGCTAAATTTTCTTCACCCGCGGGCGAAGGAGGTTATGGCCTGCCGTTTCCGGGAGGGGGGAAAGAGGCCCAGCTCCTCGGCCTGCCGGCAATACCAGAAAGGCGCCCAGAGGCTCCTGGTCGTGATGTAATTCTGGGCGATGCAGCTTCCCTGGCAGACGGCCTGATGGAGGCAGTCATGGCACACCCCTTCCAGGCGGTGAGGCAGGCCCTGGCGCAATTCCCGCAGCAGGGGGGTTTCGTGCCAGACCTCGTCCAGCCGGTCGCGGGCGGCGTGGCCGAAGACAAGTTCAGGCACCTCCTCGGACAGGCCGCACAGGGCCCAGGCGCCATTGGGGAGCACCCCGATAATGCCCAGGATGCCGCACCTGTGGCAATCCAGGCTGTTATCCCGGATCATCCGGGACAAGGGCTGGAAGGCTGGAGGATGGTGAAAAAGGACAGGCAACTCTGCGCCGCGGGAGAGGTCCCCTTCCACCCAGCGCCCCAGTTCCACCAGTTCCGGCACGCTCAGGGCCTCATCACTGGCGTAAAGCTGCTCTCCCCGGGACAAGGGCTGGACGATGTTGAATTTCACCAGGCCCGCGCCCTGCTGGCGCGCGAAGGGAATGATGGCCTCCATCTGCTCCCGGTTCCGGCGCATGAGGGTCATGATGACCTGGAAGGGCACGCCGGCCTCCGCCAGGTGGGCCATGCCCTTGAGGGTCTCGGCAAAGCAGCCCGGCCGGCCCCGCACCCACTCGTGCACCCCGGCTTCGGGGCTGTCCAGGCTGACGGACACCTGCACGCTGGGAAAACGGGCCAGGAGCCGGGCCAACTCCGGGGTCAGCAGGATGCCGTTGGTTTCCAACATGAGCCCCAGGTTCTCTTCCAGGAGCAACTCCAGGATGTTTTTGATGCGGGGGTGCAAAAGGGGCTCCCCCCCGGTGAGCTTGACCCCGCCCACCCCCATGGCCGTGGCCTGCCTGATGATGTGCTCGAAGAGGTCAAACTCCACCCCGCCCCGGGTCTGGGGAGCCTCTTGAGTTTCGGGAACAAACCAGCAGTGGCGGCAGCGCAGGTTGCATCCCGCGGTCAGGAAAAAATAGATGTTGGTCAGGGGATAAAGGACCGGGGATTTCTCAGATGGGGACATCAGGCAGACGCCCTCCTGCTTCCAGAAAGCGCTTGAGGCAGGCGTCCGGCGCGGGATGATTCTCCTCACCCGCCATGGTGTAGGCCAAAGCCGGACAGTTGCCGGTGCAATAAGGGATATAGGGACAGCCCTGACAGAATGGGAAGTCGCTCAAGGCCATGGTGTTCCGCTGGCGCAGCCGGGTGAGTTGGGGATGGTGCACCCAGACCTCGCCCAGGTCGTCCTGGTTGATGCGCCCCAGTTCCAGATGGCACAGTTGCATGCACGGGGTCAGCACGCCGTCGGCCCGCACCGCCAGCTTGCTCATGACGCCGCCGCAGGCCACCAGGACCCCCCGGCCCTCCATGGGTTCCCGGCCCTCCTGCCGGGCCGCCTCCATCTGGAGCCAGTCATAGACCTCCGCCACCGGCCCGGCGGACCCGGTGATGCGGCCGCCGTATTGCTGATTCAGCTCCCAGAGAGTCTCCATGGCTAAAGACCGGTCCTCCACGGTGAGTTGCACCCTGTCGGCCTGGGAACGGCACATTCCCATGAAGGAGGCCGCGTTGGTGGAGAATCCGGGCAGGCCCAATTCTTCCAGGAGCAGCCGGGCCACCCCCGCCAGGTCCCGCACGTTGTGGCGGTGAATGGTCACCCGCACGGAGACGGACACGCCGTGGCGTTGCAGGATGCGGATGCCGTTTAACGCCCGGTGAAAGGTCCCCTCGCCCCGGCAGACGTCGTGGGTCTCAGGCATGGAGCCGTCCAGGGAGACCTGCACTTGGTTGCAGCGCCGGGTCCCGGCCAAGAACACGGCCAGGTCCTCGGTGATGAGCGTGCCGTTGGTCAGGATGGTGAAGCGCATGCGGTTCTTGACGATGCCGTCGATGAGCTGGGGCAAATCCCGGCGCAACAGGGGCTCGCCCCCTTCCAGGGTCACCTCCATCACCGCCCGGCGCCCCAGGTCCGCAAAGAACTGGAGCCACTCTCCGGTGGGAAGATCATGGGCCACATCCGCGGCGGAGGTGAAGTGGGAGCAGTAAGCGCAGCGCAGATTGCAGCGGGTGGTGATGGCCACCTCCACCGAACGGGGTGATTGCATCACCTTGAGGGGGGTATCACTTGGGCTGGTAGTCATAACCCGCCAGGCCGTTTTTCAGCAGGTCGGCGATGAATGCCTGCACATGCTCTGCCGCGGCTTCGGGCACGTCCTCACATGCGGCCTGGACCTCCCGGACGATATCCTCCACGGTGTGCCGGCCGTCCAGGAACTGCCAGATCAGGACGCTGACCGGGTTGAGGCCGTAGGCATGGCCGGTGTCAGGGTCAAAGAGCACGGCCCAATCATCGAACTCCTTGCGCAATACCACCAGGGGATTGGCCACGGGTTTGTCTTGCAGAGTCACTTTCCCTTCTCCTGTCAGGGGAGCCTGCTGCCTTCAGGGGCGACGCGGTTCCGGACCGGGAGCCTGGCCCGATGGCTCTTCAGGCGGGCCGTTCCCTGACGATGGATTTTAGATTAAATTTTGGCTAGCATACCAAATTAGCCTTGGCAACTGCCACCGAAACGGAAATATTTTAGCAAGTCTGATGCCATTTGCACAAATTGCCGGTGATTACCAGTATAATAGGATATACGCCGTCTTATGGCGGTTGCGGATGGCAACTTGTTCAGGCGCCGAAACTCCATGTTTCAGTTCTGACCGGATGCAGCCGAAAAAACGGCAAAGGGTCCGGCGGCCATCCGGCCACTGACGACCCCCCGTTCAGGCCGGTCCTGACGCCGGCCGCAGCCTTGAAGTTGATCATAGGAGGAGAAAATTATGGCCAGCGGCAATCCCGCCCTCAGCCAAACCACTTTTGCCGGCCTGCCCCGGGTGGCTCCGGCCGAGGCCATGACCCTGCAAGGCACGGTCAATAAAAGCTTTCTTCTGCTTGCCTGCGTGCTCATCACTGCGTTCTGGACCTGGAGGCAGTTCTTTCTCACCCGTGATCCCGCCACGGTGACCCCCCTGCTCCTCACTGGCGTGGTGGGGGGGCTCGTGGTGGGGCTGGTCACCATCTTTAAAAAAGAATGGGCTTCGGTGACCGCGCCCCTGTACGCCCTGTTGGAAGGCCTGGTCATCGGCGGAGTCTCGGCCTTCGCGGAAGCCCAGTTCTCCGGCATCGTCATCCAGGCCGTAACGCTGACCTTCGGCACCCTGCTGTGCCTCCTGCTGGCTTATAGCTCCGGCCTCATCCGGGCCACGGAAAATTTCAAGCTGGGCGTGGTGGCGGCAACGGGCGGCATTTTCGTCATCTACCTGGCCACCTTCCTCCTGGGACTGTTCGGCGTCAAGATCCCCTATATCCACCAGGGCGGCTGGATCGGCATCGCCTTCAGCGTCTTCGTGGTGGTGATCGCCGCCCTGAACCTGGTCCTGGACTTCGACTTTATCGAAAACGGCGTGGCCCAGGGCGCCCCCCGGTTCATGGAATGGTTCGCCGCCTTCGGGCTCATGGTGACGCTGATTTGGCTCTACCTGGAAATCCTGCGCCTGCTGATCAAACTAAAAAGCGAGGACTAACCGGGGGGTCTTGCCACTATCACGGCAGGGGCGGTGCCGGACCTGGATTTCCGGGCTGCCCAGCCTCGCTCAGTGCATATCGTCATCCTCTTTTTCCGCGGCGAAAAGGACGGCCTGGCGCCGGCCGCAGCAGGTGAAGTCGGCCTGCCAATAGAAAAAAAAGCGGTCGGCCCATTGCGGGGTGCAGGGAATTTCCACCCAGGAGCCGCAGACCTGGCAGCGGGCCAGGTACCTGCCGTCCTCCACTTTGCTCTCGGCCATGCGGATACTCCCGTGCTGCTGCGGTGGCGGTTGCCGGCGGCCCTTCCACCTGAGATAATGAAGGGAAAATGGCCTGAGGTCAAGGGGTCTGAGCAGTGAGCAGATGCTCACGGATCGTCGCCCCATCAAAAAATAATAAAGGGCTGGGGGCCGGCCTCTGTGCCCGCCGCTGCCGTCCGCTCAGGCTGGGAGTCTGCGCCAGCAGGCGCGGAAATTTCTCGTATCAGGAGGCATCATGGCCCCGGCAAAACCGTCTGCGCCCTCCACCGGAGGCTTCACCCTCTTTCACATCGCCGGCATCCGGGTGGCCCTGGACTTCTCCTGGTTCATCGTCTTCTTCCTGGTGCTCCTGGCCCTGTCCCAGGGCTACTTCCCCCGCAATTATCCCGGCCATGACTCCGGCACCTACTGGCTGGCGGGCTTCGTCGCCACCCTGTTGTTCTTTGCCTCGGTGGTGGCCCACGAATTCTCCCATTCCCTCATGGCCCTGCGCGCTGGCATCAACATCCCGGAGATCACCCTGTTTATCTTCGGCGGCGTCTCCCGCCTGGCCCAGGAGCCCTCGGACCCTAAGACCGAATTTAAAATCGCCGTGGTGGGCCCCCTATGCAGTTTTGTCCTGGCCGCTATTTTCTGGGCTCTGAAGGTTACTGTGGGCGGCTTCGTCCCCGACCTCTTCGCGGCGGTCCTGCGCTATCTGGCCTTTATCAACATAGCCCTGGGCATCTTCAACCTGGTGCCCGGCTTCCCCTTGGACGGCGGCCGCATCCTGCGTGCCGTCATCTGGTGGCGCACCGGCTCCCTCACCCGGGCTACCAAGGTGGCCACGGATCTGGGCAAAGGCTTCGCGGTTGCCCTCATGGTCCTGGGGGCCTTGCAGATCTTCGCCGGGGCCTTGATCAACGGCCTGTGGTTCCTGTTCATCGGCATGTTCCTGCGGGGCATGTCCCAGCGGGGCTACGAAGAGGTTATCATTCGCAAGTCGCTGGAAGGCGTGTCTGTGCGTGAGGTGATGGTCCGGGAGGTAGTGACTGTGCCGCCGGGACTGCACCTGGACGCCCTGGTGCACGACTATTTCCTGCACTACGCCTTCCAGGGGTTCCCGGTGGTTGACCAAGGCCGCGTCCTGGGGCTGGTGTTCCCCACAGCGGTGCGGGAGGTCCCCCGGGAAGCCCACCGGGACACCCTGGTGGAGTCGGTTATGGCGCCTTTGGTTGAGGCCATGGTCATCGCCCCCGACGCCTCCCTGGCTAACGCTCTGGTGCAGATGGCCCAGGAGGAGTTGGACCGCCTCCTGGTCATGGAAGGCCAGCGCCTGGCCGGTCTCATCACCAAGAGCGGGCTGTTGCGCCTCATCCAGATCAAGCAGGTGCTGGAGGCGTGAGACCGGCCCAACGACGCCTGTCGGCTGCAGTTCTGTTAGCCGCCGCCGTGGCCGCGCTGGTCCCTGTCCTTCCCGGGGGAAGCTTCGGCCAGCCGGCCCCCACGGTCAAGGCCAAGTCCTGGCCCGTGGGGTATTTCTTTCCCTACCAGAAGGCCACGCTCAAGGAACGGGAACGCCTCTTCGCGGACATCGAGGCCAAGCTTAAGCAAATCAATGAGGACAAGGAAGCCCTGGTGGTGAAGGGCACCATGATCGGCCAGCCCCGTCTGGATCTGCCCACGTATCCCCAGATGACCGTGTTCGATGAAAGCGGCCTCCGGGTCATCGTCCGCCGGGTGCCCAACATTTACTACCGCTTCACCGGGCCGCCGGCGGCCATTAACAAAAATATCTACATGGTGGTGAACCGGCTCAAACTCAACCGGGTGGAGAGCAACCTGAACTACACCTTTGTGGTGGAGGGCGAGTTCCTGGCCTTCGCCCGTAATTATATGACCGAGATTTTAAAGGACCTGGATAACTCCACCCGCCGCGGGCGGGAGGGAGAGAGATAGGCTGATTTGTGGGGGGAGGCTGGGTTGGTGGCGCAGGCGTCCCTGCCTGCGGCGCCCCTCCCCTGTCTCGTTCACAAACTGCCGCCTGGGAACGCCATTTTTCCCCCCAAGCTCTGCTTGGGAGAATCGCGTATTCTTTAGAATATATTGATATAATTCGTTAAAGTGCCAAGCGGGAGCTTGGCGTCCCATGCGGTTCCCAAGCAGGAGCCTGGGAACCAGGCGAACGTAGGGCGCGTCTCACGCGCCAGAAATGACTATGGTACCCATTCGCAACTTCAGCATTATCGCCCACATTGACCATGGTAAGTCCACGTTGGCAGACCGGCTCATCCAATGGACTATGCCGGTGCCGGAGCGCCAGTTGCGCGACCA
>CAZFWX010000001.1:0-68694 GCA_964522695.1 uncultured Desulfobacterales bacterium | reverse complement strand
GGGCAGGGGAGGTCTTCTGGATGATTTTCCTGGATATCCGGCCCGGCGCACAGGGAGCAGCGGTCACCCAGGGCCAGATATCCTGATAGAAGGCACTCCGCCGCAGGATTCAGGAAAACAATGGCGCGGCGGGCGTCGGTGATGACCACCGGATCGGGGCACTCCTGAAAAAGGGAGAAGCAGGCCGCGGTTGGGACGGAAGAGGCCGCAGGTTCGCCCGTCAGAAGAGGTCTGTCCCACGGTTTGCTCATCTCTGGGGCCATGGCCTGTCCCTTTGCCGGGTGCGGTGGCGGGTCGTCAGGTCAAATAATAAGGAAGATATTTTCTCTAAAGAATATCAAATTCCCTGCCATTCACAAAGCCACATTTTGCCTCAGCCCCCGTGGGGCGCGCCAAAGGCGGCATCCAGGGCAGCAGCCGCTCGTCCTGCGTCTGATTGGGGCACCACCACCGACAGGGAAGAAATGGCGCAGCTCAGGGCCAACAGCGGCACCCGGGCCTCTTGCAAAGCAGCGGCTAACAGATTGGCGATGCCGTAGCGGTCGCCGAAATGGGGGCCATGGGTAAAAAAGGCCGCCGCGGGCGAGGTCCGGCTGACCCGCAAAGCTTCGCCCTGGGTCAAAAGAGCTTCTATCTGCCGGGGGGCCGGAGCCGGCAGGCAAAAAGCCAGGATGAGTTCCGCCGATGGCCCGGGCAGGGCTAAAAGGAAGGGGAGGCGCGCTCCCTGCTCGCCCATGGCGAAAAAGATGTGGGCCAGGCTGGCCAGGGCCTGGGAGGACGGCACGGCCACCTCCCAAAGCTCCAGGTCCTCCAGCCGGTTCAGACAATAGATACGGGGGGCCTTCTCCTGGTAGGAGGCCACCACCTCCCGCACGTCCTTTTCCGGAGGATGCAGAACCGCGCCGAATTCCTGGGGGGTCTGATAGGCGCGAAACGTGAAGTCCTCAAAGAGGGCCTGGATGGCCGCCTCTTTGGCGCCCCGGGAGATGACTGCGGCCACCGCGGCAGGGGAAGAGGCCAGACCCTGGATCATGACGCCGGCCCGGCCCAGGCTGGCCAGCAGGGCTCCCGCCACCTGGGGGCTTTTGTCGTGGGGATACAGGGAGAGGATGCAGGCGCCGGACAGGAGGCGGACGGTGGCGGCGTCCTGGCTCCGGGAGCGCAGCAGGGCGTAGCTGTCAGGTCCGGCGGTCCGGGACGTGCAGAGGATGGTGCAGTCCCCCCGCTCCTGGGCCCCCCGCAGATGGCCCAGGAGCGTGAGGTTGATCTGCCGCTGCGCCAGGGGCGCGCAGATGCCGCTGCTCAAGGTGCTCTCCCGCGGCGGCGCGGTGACCGTGACGCAGGCCCCATCCTCCTGGAGCTTCAGACCTCCGGCCTTGATCATGATCCCCACCGCTCCTTGACGCGCGGCCGTAATGGTTGCGGATAAAGGCCAGGCGGCGGGGCGCAGGAGCGGATTGGCAACCAGCAACCAGCCCCTGCGCCACCTTTTCATCGTCCTTAGAGCAGCCGTTCCACCGACTGCACCAGGGTCTGGGCGTCCACGGGCTTGGGGAGAAAGTCCTCGGCTTCGATGCTCATCCCCTCGGCGTGGCTGTAGGTGGTGGTGGGGACGGCATCACCCACCGCGGTCAGCAGGACGATGGGGATGTCGCTGGTCCACTTGTTGGCCTTGAGCTCCTTACACAGCTGGTAGCCGTTCTTCCGGGGCATCATCACGTCCAGCACCAAAACGTCCGGCCGGCGCTGCTTGATGGCCTCTTCCCCCTCGATGCCGTCGTAGGCCTTGCCCACCTCGTAGCCCTTGCTCTCCAGGAGCATGGACACGGTCTCCACCAGATCGGGATCGTCGTCGACGATCAACACGTACTTTTTAGACATGGGGGTTCTCCTCTTATGCCGCAACTAACAGGGGTTGTGTGCCGTTTGCGTCCGGTCTGCCGGTTTTGCCCGGGTTGGCAATGGTGGTTAATTCAAGGCCGGCCGGGGATACAAGCCCGCCCGCTCGACGATTTCCGGCACCTTTTCCTCCCACTCGATGGCCATGATGTGGAAGCCCCGGATGCCCGGCACTTCCTTCAATTCCTGGATCTGTTCCACGGCCATGGTGATGCCTTCCTCCGCCTGCTTTTCCTTGGGCACCCCGGCGAGGCGTTTGACCACCGCCTCGGGCACGTCAATGCCCGGCACCCGTTTTTGCATGTAGCGGGCCATCCCCGTGTTCTTCATGGGAGTGATGCCCGCCATAATGGCCACCTTTTCGTGCAGGCCCCGGTCCACCACCAGTTTCATGAAGGTCTTCATGGTGTCCATGTTGTAAATGCACTGGGTCTGGATGAACTGCACGCCTGCCGCCACCTTTTTGGCCAGGCGGGCCACGCGCATCTCCACGTTGGGGCCCGCGAAGGGGTTGGCCGCGGCGCCGATGAACATCTGGGGCCGCACGTCGAACTGGTGGCCGCCCAGCAGGCGCCCCTCGTCCCGCATCATCTTCACCGTACTGATGAGCTGGATGGAGTCCAGGTCGAAAACGTTCACCGCGTTGGCGTGGTCCCCGAAGGTCTGGTGGTCGCCGGTGAGGCAGAGGATATTGTTGACGCCCCACGACGCTGCACCCAGGACGTCGCCCTGCAGGGCGATGCGGTTGCGGTCCCGGGTGACCATCTGCAGGATGGGCTCCAGCCCCATCTGTTTCAGGCGGATGACCGAGGCGAGAGAGCACAGGCGGCACACCGAGGTCTGGTGGTCGGTGACGTTGATGGCGTCCACGTGGTTGCCGATGAGCTTCCCTTTTTTCTCGATCACCGAGCCGTCGGCGCTGCGGGGCGGGCCCACCTCCGAGCACACCGCGAAGTGGCCGGCATCCAGGATCTTTTGCAACTTGCTGGGAGTCTGGGCGCTCATACGCGTAAGTCCTCTCTGATGATTTTGCGCACGCCGCCGTCACGGCTGGTGGTCCAGTCCTTAGGGGTGACGGGTTTTTCAAAGCGGTCCAGCTGGCCCAGGGTTTTCAAGCGTTCGTAGATGAGCTGCCAGCCGCAGGGCATTTCCGGGTTGACTTCGCACTTGCCCTTGTCCGAACCGCCGCAAGGGCCGTTCAGCATGCGTTTGGAGCACCGGGCGATGGGGCACACCCCGCCGGTGTCGGCCAGGATGCAGCGGCCGCAGGCCTGGCAGCGCTCGGTGTACAGACCCCGCTCCTCGGTGACGCCCAGAAAGGTGGTGTCTACCCCCGGAAAGACGGGCTTGGTGGTGTACATATCCGCCATGAACTGGACGCCGCAGCCGCAGGCCAGGGACAATACGGCGTCATAGCCGTCAATCTTGTCGCTGATGGTGGCCAGGTATTCTTTGTCGCACTGGCGGGTGAGACTGGTTTCGTCGATCTGCTTGGGAGCTTCGGCCTGGTTGAAATACAGGCGCAAGGCGCTGGCCAGCACCTTGACCTCCTTCAAGCCGCCCGCCTCGCACACGGTGACGCAGCCGTCGCAGCCCGCCACCAGCACCCGGGGGTGCTCCCGGACCATTTCCACCACTTCTTCCAACGGTTTTCCCACTGCCCTGATCATACCCGCACCTCCGTGGCGGCCTGGGGGAGGGAGGGCTTGGCCTTCCGGATGGGACTGGGGCCCATCTCCCTGATACGCGCGTCCATCTCCCGGGCGATTTCTGCAAAGCGGGGGCCCATGCCTGCGGACAGGTTAAACATCTCCACCCGGCCCGCGCCCAGGCCCACCTTCTCCAGGATCTCCTTGACCCGTTGGACCCGTTTCTTGGCATGCAGGTTGCCTTCCAGGAAGTGGCAATCGCCCTCCTGGCAACCGGCCACGAAAACCCCGTCCGCCCCCTCTTCAAAGGCCGTGAGCAGGTGGATGATGTCCACCTTGCCGGTGCACGGCACCTGAATGATGCGGATGTCCGGGGGGTACTGCAGCCTCATCGAACCTGCCAGGTCCGCGGCCGAGTACGCTCAGTACATGCAGCAAAAGGCCAGGATTTTCGGTCGGAACGCGTCCATGGGCCACTCCTTAAAACAGCGCCTTGATCTTGGCGGTAATCTGGTCGTCCTCGTAATGGGACACCTGGATCGTCTTGGCCGGGCACTCCGAGGCGCAGATGCCGCACCCCTGGCACAGGGCCCGGTTTATCTCCGAAACATTATCCTGGTTGATCTGCGGCACCTTGAAGGGGCAGACCCGCACACAGATGAGGCAGGCGGCGCAGCGGTCCGGCGTGACGCAGGCAGTGACGCCGCTGATGGTCTGGCTGGTGTCCGCTAAAAACGCCCCGGCCCGGGAGGCCGCAGCCAGGGCCTGGGCGATGCTCTCCGTGACCAGCTTGGGGCTGTGCGCGCTGCCCGCCAGGAAGATGCCCTCGCTGGAGAAATCCACGGGCCTGAGTTTCGCGTGGGCTTCGATAAAAAAGCCTTCCGAGCCCCGGGGGACCTTGAGCAGCGAGGCCAGCTCCTCGTTATCGCCGGCCACCGTGGCCGCGCTCAGGATGACCGCGTCCGCGGGCAGGCTCACCGGCATCTGCAGGACGTGGTCCAGGAATTGCACCGAGAGCTTCCCGCCGGCTTCGCTCACCTGGGGGAGCCGCTCCAGATCGAAGCGGGAGAAGAGCACCCCCTGGTTGCGGGCCTCCAGATAGTAGTCCTCCTGGAGCCCGTAGGTGCGCATATCCCGGTAGAGCACCACCACCTCCATGACCGGGTTGAGCTTTTTGAGTTCCAGGGCATGCTTCACCGCGCCCTGGCAGCAGATGCGGCTGCAGTTGGGGTTCTCTTCGTTTCTGGAGCCCACGCACTGGATGAAGAAGGCCCGCTGCCAGCCCGCCACTTTATCCTTCTGTTCGTGCACCATCTGGCCCAGTTCGAGCTGGGTCATGACGCCGGGATGGCTGCCGTAAGCAAATTCCTTGGGCCGGTACTCCTGCGCGCCGGTGGCGATGACCGTGGCCCCGTGCTCGATTTTGCGTTCATACATGCCGGGGCCCACCAGGACTTCCGTCACGAAGTTGCCCTTGTAGCCGCTGTAGCCCACCACCAGGGCCTGGGTGAGGACCTGGATTTTCTCATGGCTTTTCACTTGGTCGATGAGGCCGTCCAGGTAGGCCTGCACGTCCATGCCTTCGAGAGTATGGTGCACCCGGCGGGCGAGACCCCCCAGTTCCCGCTCCTTTTCCACCAGGATGGTTTCAAAACCCTGATCCGCCAGGTTCAAAGCGGCGTTCATGCCCGCCACCCCGCCGCCCAGCACCAGGGCCCGCTGATTGATGGTCAGAGGCGTCTCCACCAGGGGCTTGAGCAGGGTGGCCCGGGCCACGGCCATGCGCACCAGGTCCTGGGCCTTCTCCGTGGCCTCCTCCTTCTCATGCATATGCACCCAGGAGTCCTGGTTGCGGATGTTGGCCATCTCGAAGAGATACTTGTTCAGCCCCGCGTCCAGCAGGGTTTCCCGGAACAGGGCCTCGTGCGTCAGGGGCGTGCATGCGGCCACCACCACCCGGTTGATATTGTGGTCTTCGATGGCCTTGAGCATCTGCACCTGGGTGTCCTGGGAGCAGGTGAAGAGGTTCTCCTGCACAAAGACTACATGGGGCAGACCCCGGGCGTATTCGGACAGCCTGGGAATATCCACCACACTGGCGATGTTAATGCCGCAGTCGCAGACGAACACGCCCACCCGGGCGGGCTCGCCGGTTATATCCTTGGGTTCGGGGATCTGCCGGGTGCGGGTCAGGGTCCAGCGGGACTGGCCCAGGAGCGCACTGCTGGCTGCGGCCGCAGCGGAGGCCTGGGTGACGGATTCTGGGATGTCCTTGGGGCCGGCCATGGCGCCGCAGACGTACACCCCGGGCCGGGAGGTGGCCACCGGCGCAAAGGGATGGGTGGACGCGAAGGCGTGGCTGTTCAGCTCCACCCCCAGTTTGGCGCCCAGCCTTTTCACGTCCTCGGTGATCTCCATGCCCACGGACAGGACCACCAGGTCGAAGTCTTCCGTCTTAATGGCCCCGGTTTCATCCAGGTATTGCAGGGCCAAACCTCCGTCCGGGGCCGGGTCGATGCTGTGGATGCGGGAGCGGATGAAGCGCACCCCGGCTTCATCCTGGGCCCGGTTGGCGTATTTCTCGAAGTCCTTGCCGAAAGTGCGCAGGTCCATGAAAAAGATGGCGCAGTCCAGGGGGTAGTCGGCGTGCTCCTTGGCGATGACCGCCTCTTTGATGGCGTACATGCAGCATACCGACGAGCAATACGAGTGGGTCTTGACGTCCCTTGAGCCCACGCACTGCAGCCAGGCGATCTTTTTGGGTTCCTTGTGGTCGCTGGGCCGCACCAGGTGCCCTTCGAAGGGGCCGCTGGCCGATAAGATGCGCTCAAATTCCAGGGCGGTGACCACGTTGGGGTGGGTCAGGTAGCCGTAGGTGGCCATGCGCGCCGGATCAAAGGTCTTGAATCCCGGCGCCAGAATCACGGAACCCACCTCCACGTTCAGCGTCTCCGGCTGTTGCGTATGGTCCACGGCATTGGCCTGGCAGGCGATAACGCACTGCATGCATTCGGAGCAGATGCCGCAATTGAGGCAGCGGGCCGCCTCTTTTTGAGCTTGGGCTTCGCTGAAGCCGAGGGCAATTTCGTCAAAGCAGGCGCAGGAGGTCTCGGGCGGCAGAGTGGGCATTTCCTCCCGCAACTGGCCGTATTCGTCCTTGGGGATGTCGGCCCAGCGCTGGTGGGCCTCCTTGCCCAGGACCCGGCCCGCGGTGAGGTCCAGGCCCTTGAGGTAGCGGTCAATGGATTCTGCGGCCTCGATGCCGCCCCCCACCGCTTCGATGGCGATCCAGGGGCCGGTGTGCACGTCGCCCGCGGCGAAGACCCCGGGCCGGGAGGTCTGGTAGCTGACCTCGTCCACCTCGATGGTGCCCCACTTGCTGACGTTGACGCCCCAGTCTTGGAAGGCCGTTAGCGCCGCTTCCTGGCCGATGGCCGGCACCACCATGTCCACGGCCAGTTCGAACTCTTGGCCGGGGATGGGCACCGGTTTGCGCCGGCCCGAAGCGTCGGGCTCGCCCAGCTCCATCTGCTGGCACAAGAGCCCCGTGACCTTGCCGTCAGGACCGGCGACGACTTTCAGGGGCGCGGCCAGATAGACGATCTTGACGCCTTCGCACAGGGCCTGCTCCACTTCGTGGTGGAACGCGGGCATCTCCTCCCGGGAGCGCCGGTAGACGATGGTGACGTCCGACCCCAGGCGCCGGGCGGTGCAGGCCACGTCGATGGCCACGTTGCCGCCGCCCACCACGGCCAGGCGCTTCCCCACGGGCTGGGGCTGGCCCAGACTCTGACGCCGCAGGAAATCCACGCCCTGGACCACGCCGTCCGCGTCCTCGCCGGGGATGCCCAGGGGTTTGCCCAGGTGGCAGCCCAGACCCAGGAAAACTGACTGGTAGCCCTGGTCAAAGAGGCCGTCCAGGGTGAAATCCCGGCCCAGGGCGGTATTGGTTTTGAGCTCCACCCCCAGGCGCAGAATATTGTCAATTTCCTTATCTAATATGTCTTTGGGCAGGCGGTAGTCCGGGATGCCCACCCGCAGCATGCCGCCGGGCTTGTCCAGGGCCTCGAAGATGGTGGGCCGGTAGCCCCTAAGGGCCAAATGGTAGGCGCAGGCCAGCCCCGCGGGGCCGGAGCCGACGATGGCGATTCTCTCCGGCCGGGCCTCCACGGGCGGCGGATTGATGGCCGCGAGATCCACCTGGTCTGCGGCGAAGCGCTTGAGGGAACAGATGGAAACGGGTTCATCCAAGTCCTTGCGCCGGCACTGGTCCTCACAGGGGTGCGGGCAGACCCGGCCCAGAACGCCGGGCAGCGGCAGGCGCTCCATGATGAGCCTGACCGCCTCTTCATATTTGCCCATCTTGATGAGCTGGACGTAGCCCTGGACGTTGATTTCCGCAGGGCAGGTGAGAGTGCAGGGCGCCCGGTCCAGCTTCTTGATGGCGAAGGCGGCCGGGATGGCCTGGGGATAAAGGCGGTAGGTGGCCTTCCAGTCCGCCAGTCCCTGGTTGAACTCATCCGGAATGAGCACCGGGCAGACCTTGGTGCAGTCGCCGCAGCCGGTGCATTTGGCCGGGTCGATATAGCGGGGGTGCTTGGTCAGGCTGACGGTGAAATGCCCCGGCTCTCCGCTGATGTCCTGCACTTCGGTTAAGGTATGAATCTGGATATTCAGATGGCGGCCGCATTCCACCAATTTGGGCGAGAGGATGCACATGGAGCAGTCGTTGGTGGGGAAGGTCTTGTCCAGTTGGGCCATGACCCCGCCGATGGCCGGTTTGCTCTCCACCAGGTGGACGAAAATGCCGGATTTGGCCAGGTCCAGGGCCGCCTGCACCCCGGCGATACCCGCGCCCACCACCATGACCGCACCGGTGGGAGGGGTGGAAGGATTGGATTGCATCTGTGATTCTGCCATGATACCGCCCTCTTGCCGACAGTGATTACAGACCCGCGGCCGCGAGCACGGCCGGGAGTTTGTCTTCCCAGCCGATGGTGGACAGGTTGACGCCGCTTAGCCCCATATCCCGGACGCCGGCCACCAGTTCCCCGGCGATGGCCACACACTCCCGCACCCGCTCCGGGGCCTTCTGGAGCCGGTCGATGACCGCGGCGGGAACGCTGACCTGCTCGATATGGCGGTCCAGGTACCGGGCCATGCCCACGCTTTTGAGCAGGAGCACGGTGGGGATGAGATAGGCGCCGGCGCCGGCCAGGCGCTTCTGGAAGCGTTCCAGGACGGCCAGGTCAAAGACCGGGGGCGTCAGAAAGAAGCGCACCCCTGCGGCCACCTTCTGGTCCAGGTCGGCCAGCTCCAGGTCCAGGGCCTTGGCTCCGGTGTTGGCCAGGGCCCCCACGAAGAACCGGGGCGCGCCCTTGAGCTCGATGCCGGCCAGATCCCGGCCGGACATGAGGGTCTTGAGGGCCCCCAGCAGCTCCATCAGGTCCAGGTCATTCACCGGCCGGGCCTTGTGGTGGTCGCCAAAGGTGATGTCATCGCCGGTCACGGCCATGACGTTCTCTATGCCCAGGGCGTTGGCGGCCAGGAGGTCCGCCTGCAGGGCCAGGCGGTTGCGGTCCCGGCAGCAGACCTGCATCACTGAGGTCAAGCCCCGGTTGGCCAGGAGCATGGCCCCGCCCAGGGAGCTCAAGCGCATCACCGCGCTGCTCATCTCCGGCACCACAAAGCCGTCCACCCGGCCTTTGACGGCCAGGGCATGGCCCACCATTTCGGAGACGTCTGCCCCTTTGGGAGGCTCCATCTCCGCCAGAATGACAAATTCCCCTTTTGCCAGTTTGGGTTCCAGTTGCATGGGGTCTCCCTTCAGACGTGCGCGGCCCGCCCCAGGGCGTTGGAAATGGCCATCATCAGTTCTTCCAGGCCGAACGACGTGACGTGGTAATAGAAGATGCCTTTCTGGCGGATGAGGGCCTCCTGTTCCGGGTTGTTTTCCGCGGCGCAGATGATGATGGGCAGTTTCTGACACAACCCCTTGATGATGGAGATGGCTTCATACCCATGTCCCTCGGAGAGGCGCACGTCCATGACCAGAACGCTGACCTTTTCCCGCTGCAAGGTGATGAGGAGATCCGTGAATTTGTCCACGGTGAGAAGCTGATGCCCGTTGTCGCGCACCCACAGCCGCAGGCCGCCGGTCAGATGATCCCCGGGTTCGGCAATCAGAACCGTGCTGCATGTCGCCATGGCCTCACCACCTTTCGTTGCACGCCCCATCCTGTTTGCGCCGACTTTCGCCATTCTCTCCTTTGGGCCTCTTTATGAGCAAAGGGCGTGCCTGGCAGTCATTGAGACGAAAATATTAGGAAAAATAGTTAATTAGCCATAAATCTGATGGTTGGGAGGGGAGGGGAAAGGTGGCGTAATTACCGGCAAAGATCGAAAATAATTGTCAACTCATTGATTTGATTAGTTATTATCAACAAGGGAGAAAAACTCCCCTTTGCGGCATTTTGCCGCAGGAAAGCCAAAGGTTAAGGACGCCGGGAAGAAAAAATTACCCGGAATGTGTGGCCGACTGGACGCCGCCAGCCAAACTGCAAGGCGCAGGGGCAAAGGTGGTAGGGTAGGATGACGGGAAGGGGAAATTGCCGGAGCAAATTCTTGGAAAAAATTTCTTGACAGAAAGGGGGAAAAATACCAAACTGGGGTAGAGTTAATAATTAATGAGGTATGCGGTTATGGCGACTCGCCGGCTCCCCTGGCTCCTGGCCATCCTGGCCCTGGTGATGGTGCCTTCCTTCTCACAGGCTACCAACGGCGATAATCTCATCGGCGTCGGCCCCATTTCCCGGGCCATGGGCGGAGTCGGCATCGCCGCGCCCCAGGACGCCATCAGCGCGGTCTTTGCCAATCCCGCCAGCATGTGCTTCGGATCCTTCTGCCCCAGTTCCCAGGTGGACTTCGCCGGCACGCTGTTCATGCCCACGGTGCGGGCCTCGTTCACGAACGGCCCCCAGTTCTGCCAATCCACCAGTGAGCATCGCATTTAACAAATACCCACTATGGGTATATCCTGGAACTTCGCGGAACTGCCTAGATGGCGCTTCGGCTTCGGCGCTTAC
This sequence comes from uncultured Desulfobacterales bacterium, assembly GCA_964522695.1. GTDB lineage: Bacteria > Desulfobacterota > Desulfobaccia > Desulfobaccales > 0-14-0-80-60-11 > VGSQ01. The sequence continues at coordinate 58,061 of CAZFWX010000001.1, read as the reverse complement.
GGCATCTCGGGGCAGGGGGTCAATTACCTGGACACCCCCCTGGACCGGGCCTTCTTCCCCATGGGCCCCCCTCTGACCGCGGGCGCCTTCACCGATCTCATGATCATGAAGTTCGCGCCCACGGTGGCCTATCAGCCGCTGCCCTGGCTGTCCCTGGGCTTCGCCCTCAATAAGGTCCTGGACTTCGATCAAAACGGCCGCCGGGACGATCTGGTGCTGGAATCCCCGCACACCTTGGGCTTTGGCGTGGCTTATGAGCCCTTCCCCGAGCAGCTGCTCCTGGAGGCCAACATCAAATGGCTCAACTGGTCGGGCGCGGCCGGTTACGGCGACTTTGACTGGCAAGATCAGATTATGGTCAACTTCGGCGTGCAGTATAAACCCATTCCCAAGTTGTCCTTGCGGGCGGGGTATAATTATGGCAATAATCCCGTCAAGGAGCACCGGGGGGACAACGGCCTCACCCCGGTATACCTGCAGGGCCAATACATTCCCCAATACTACTTTGAAACCTTCCGGAACATCGGCTTCCCGGCCGTCACGGAGCATCATCTCAGCGTGGGGGCGGGCTATGAGATCACCGACCGGTTCATCATCAACGTGGGTACGTCCACGGTTTCAACAGCAAAGTCACCTCCACCGGGACCAACATCTAGGGACAACCGACCCGGTTGTCCTCTTCGCTGTACTCCAATGCCGTGGACATTGGGTTCAGTGTGCGGTGGTCAACGACGGGCGCAAGCCGGCCGGCGCCTGACTCAAAAAGAACAGGGGGAACCATGGTACTGATGGAGCAGACCAAGGAGCAGATGCAGCGGAATGTGGTGTCCCGCTTGCGAAAGATCGAGGGGCAGGTCCGCGGCCTGCAGGGCATGATCGTTGACGGCAAGGAATGCGAAGACATCCTCATCCAGGTCCGGGCGGTGCAGTCTGCTCTCAAATCGGCGGGCGCCCTGGTGCTCAAGGCCTACCTCCTCAAGTGCTACAGCGAAATCAGCGAAAAACCCGACCCCGAAGAACTCTTCAGCCGCATGAACAAAATGGTTGACGTGCTGGGGAAATTCATCGGGGGGTAGACGCCCCGCAGTTCAGGGCGATCAATACAAAAAACCGCAGAAGCAATAAGGAGTCATAAAAATGAGCGAGAAGAAAGAAAGGGCCTGTTTCATCTGTTCCCGGGACACCCTGGACGGGGCCTACCCGTCTTTAATTCTGGGCATCAACGCCGCCCGGCTGGGCATGGAAGCCAAGGTCTTCTATACCTTCATGGGTGTCAACCTGGTGCTCAAAGGCGGTGTGGAGAAGGCCAAGTTCATCCCCCCCGGGGTCATGGGCGCGGTGCCCGGCATGTCCACCATCGCCACGGCCATGATGAAGAAAAAGGCCGAAAAGGCCCAGATTCCGGCTTTGCCGGACCTTATGGAGATGGCCCAGATCGAGGGCGTGGAGCTCATCGCCTGCCGCATGACCATTGACATGATGGAGTTCAAGGACGAGGATTTCATAGAAGGCATCGCCATCTGGAATGCCGAGGAGTTCCTGAGGTACGCCAAAGACGCCAAGCTGTGCCTGTTCACCTGATGCCTTCCTGATTGCCGGTTGCCCATCATGCCGGGGCGGGTTATCAGCCCGCCCCGGAAATGTTCCTGCCCCCCCGTTTCCCCTGCCTGGCGGCGCCGGCCGCCATCCCGTGCCCCGCCATCGGACGGTGGAGGCTCCGTCATGCCGGTCACTGGCGCGCTTTGGCCCGGATCCTGCAAAACTGTCACGAGGTTATCGTCAGCAGGGGCGAGGCCGACCCTGGAGCCCTCCTCCTGGACGCAGGAGGCACGCCAGTGCCGCTGGACGGGGTGATCAAGTGGAGCCGCAAAGCTCCTATGTCAATAACTATCTTGAATTAAATAAGAATCAGTGATTGAGTCTGTCTGGCATGATCCCGCGGGCATAGGTGTGGCCAAAGGTGCGGCAGACAGCCCCGGGCCATTGCAGGTTCCGGGGGGGCATGGAATAATTCTCGCGAGAAGAGAATTTCTCGCCAAAGCAGAAGACCCGTATCAATAATCTGAATAAAAACAGGAAGATCACTGAGTCTGCCCCGGGACAAACCCTGAGGCCGGACTCAGGGTTTTAAGAAGGTGTTTTCCCGTTTTTCCTGAAAATGCATTCCTCCGGCCGGGCCTGATATTTTGGAAAACTTTAGGCATTCAATATGTTGCCTATGTCATACCCCCGAGTCACCTCATAGCCGCCCTGGCCTTGGCCCATTTTTTGCTTTTAATATGGCAAACAATCTGACCTTGCGGACCCGGATCCCGGCTGCCAACCAATCGGGTTCCCTGAAAGACCGCAGGGCTCAAGGCTTACATTCATGGTGCAGCGTCAAAATATGGTTGATTTCCTGAACAGGAGCAGAGATCTTCACCCAGCCCTCAAGGAAAACCCCAATTTAGGAAAGGTGCGGAAATGGTCATCAGGTAAGGGGCAGCATCGGCGCCAATGCCTGGTAATTGGCTTAAGGGGCAACCAAGCAATCTTTTCGCGGGGACGAGGAGACCGGTATCATGGGGAACGCTGCGGTGGGTGAAAAATTCTTTCAGCGCAAGCCTGCTAAGGATAAGGTGGCATTTTTTCAAAGGGTGCAGGGGACACAAATCTCCATTCTGAAAACCCGCATCACCAAATTGAGATTTCTGCTGGTCATTCTAGCGGTGCTGAACGTCGCCGGTTTGGGGTACATGATCAGCAAGCCGCTTTGCCGGCCCGGACTCTTTGTTCAGGAGACCCAGGCGCCGTTGCCGCCTGCCGGTAAAGCCGTCTCCGCTCAATTGGCGAAACCCCTGGACGCCTCCGTCCGGACCGGTGAGCGCAATGGTTTGTTTGCCGGCAGCAACGGCGACAGATTGACCGATGGCCGGGCCGGAACCCTGCTGACCTTGAGCGACCCCAAGCAGATGGCCAAGGGCATGGCGGTGGTCCTGGCCGGTTCCCGGAGCAATACCGCCAATGGCCAGAGCGGGTTTGTGCAGACGGCCGCGGCGGCCAACCCGCCCCATGGCCTGCCAGTCCTGGTCAAATATGTGGGCTCCAAAACGTCCAATAAATACCATTATCCCCATTGCCAATGGGTGAAGCAGATTGCGCCCGGAAATGTGTTGGAATTCACTTCCGTGCAGGAGGCCCAGACTAGAGGATACGTTCAGTGCCGGTATTGCCAGCCCCCGCTAAAAGATGTTCCCCAGAATTCACAGCAGGCCAGCATTAACCAGTGAGCCTGACCCCATAAACGGATGTTTCATGAAGCCGGCAGCAGTTTCGTGGGGACAACGGGGGCCATAACCAAAGCCAGGTAATGAGAAAATAGGTTCCGAGGAAAAGGCTGTAAATCATAGTGTAGCGATGTTGACAAGGTTTGTTTTAGATCACAGGTCCTTACCAGGAAGTTATCAACAACACCCATTTATTAAAGGGGGATCGGGCGAGATCAAGATTAGTGGACACCCGTCTCTCCTGACCCCCTTTAATTAAGTGGGAGGCAGAAGCCCCAGAAAGGTCATAATTAAAAAACTCATTCAGGCATATTCTGAAGATATCTTTCCGCTAACCGGGCAATTTCCGCCGCACGATCCAAACCATTGATGCAGCGCCGGGCATTGAAAAAATCTTTTTTCCTTTCATTGATATAATCACTGATCTTCCTGCCGGTGAATGTCCCCGTTTTGAAGCCGTGCACCAGGATAAACACGGCAATGTCACACTCCATGGCCCTGTCCGGGTGATTGACCAGATCTATCCCTAAAATTTGCGAATACGTCGCATAGTTGTTCTTCCAGGTCAGTTGCACGTAACCGCGGCCATAGTAGGGAAAATAGCCTAAATGGCGGCGCCGCCAGTCCTCGTCCCGCCAATAGGCCTCTTTCACGGGTTGAAAGGTGTCATTGGTCTCCCACTCCACCGTGGCCAGCACATAGGCAATCTGGGTGAAGAGCCCGATCCCCTGGGCCCGGCATTCAGACTGAATGGCCGCCACTGCGCCAGCCCGGGTGGAAAAGTCGCGAGCCTTTCCCGCTCCCATCTCCTCCAGTTGCCGTTGCAGCGCCGCCACTGACGCCGGGCCGATGGCCCCGGGCTGGCCGGCCTGGCTGTCGGCCGCGAATTCCGCCCAGGCATTGCGGGTCCTGGGGCCCCACAAACCGTCAATCCGCCCCACCGGATACCCCAGGCGGCAAAGCGCGGCCTGCAGTTCCCGGATCTGCCCCTGGCTGAGCCCGGCAAGGGGCAGATTTTCCTTGATAGCCGCCAATTCCAAATTTTTCATGCGCCCGACCCTCCTGTGGCAAGATGCGCCGTTTCCTGGGGCCTCACCTTACCCAGAATCTCTCCCTGACAACACAACGTTTGATACAATAGGCAAAAATTCATTGAAAAACCATTTTTCGTCCCGGCGCCGCCGGGAGGGGAGGGGCTCATGCAGGATAATTCTTTTCAGGCCCTGGTGGTCACGGAAACGGAGGACCAGCGCTATCTCCGGGAAATCGGGAAAAGGCGCATCAGCGATCTTCCCGAGGGCGAGGTCCTGGTCCGGGTCAGGTATTCGTCCCTCAACTACAAGGACGTGCTGTCGGCCACGGGCAACAAGGGAGTGACCAAAACCTACCCCCATACCCCGGGCATCGACGCCGCCGGGGTGGTGGAGGCCAGCCTCAGCCCCGATTTTCAGCCGGGAGACGAAGTCATTGTCACCAGCTATGATCTGGGCATGAACACCCCGGGCGGCTTCGGGCAGTATATCCGGGTGCCCGCGGCCTGGGTGCTGAAGCGGCCCGAGGGGCTGTCCCTGCGGGAGTCCATGATTTATGGCACCGCGGGCTTCACCGGGGCCTTGTCCGTGTTCCGCCTGATGGAGTACGGCGTCAGGCCCGAGCAGGGGAAGGTCCTGGTGTCCGGCGCTACGGGCGGGGTGGGCAGCATCGCCGTCTCTCTCCTGGCATTAGAAGGCTATGCGGTGACCGCGGCGAGCGGCCGGCCGGAAACGGCGGACTACTTAAAGGAATTGGGCGCGCACGAGGTGATCAGCGCCCAGGAGGCCACGGACACCGGCAGCCGGCCTCTTTTGGCGGCCCGCTGGGCCGGCGCGGTGGACACCGTGGGCGGGCCCTTGCTGGTCACCACCATCCGTTCGGTGCAATACGGCGGCGGCGTCACCTGCTGCGGCAACGCAGCCTCCCCGGACCTGCCCCTCACGGTCTACCCCTTCATCCTGCGGGGCGTCACCCTCATGGGCATCGATTCCCAGAACTGCCCCATGCCCCGGCGCCGCCAGGTGTGGGAGAAGATCGCCACCGTCTGGAAACTTCCCCATCTGGAGAAACTCACCACGGAGATCCCCTTAGACAGGCTCGAGGCCCAGATCGAGCTCATTCTCAGCCGGCGGCACCAGGGCCGGACCATCGTCAGACTGCCGGATTAAGGGGCAGGCAAGGGAGGCGAAAGAGCCGCCTGTCATCTGTTCGATTAAAATGGTTATTTTTTACCATGGCCGGCAATGCCCGCGAGAATTACTGTAAATGAGAATAACCATGGGGCTGGCGGAAACCATCAGCCCGGAAAATAAGGAGACGGCAAATGATCAAAGGTTTGAGTGTCGTACTTCTGTCGTTCGCAGTTCTCGTATTCCTTTCGGGTGCGAGCCTGGCCCAGCCGACCAAGACGGAAGATCCGAAAAAAACGGAGCACCCCGCCGGGGAAAAGAAGAAGGAGGACCCGTCAGCGGAGAAGGAGAAAAAGAAATCTGAACATCCCAAGGCTGAGGAAAAAAAACCTGAGCACCCCAAGGCAGGGGAAAAGAAGTCCGAGCATCCGAAGTGAGGCTTGCCGTCCGCTAGCGGTATTGACAGCCCAGGCTCTACGGGAAAACGATGATCTGGAAAACGCTGACGGCAGCGGGGGTGCTAATTTGCGTTGTGTGTTCGCCGGGCGCTCCGGGAGAGAAGCCGGGCCCCCGGGCAGCTTTCGCCTCTCCCCAGCCCGCCCCGGTGACCGCCCAGATCCAGGCAGGCATTGAGAGGCATATCGAAGAGCAGGTCCGCCAGGGGGGAGGATATTTCAAGCTCGCCTTTGGTGATAAGGAACTGCGCCTGAAACTGGTTCGGGTCCATACGGAGTATCTTTCCAAGCTGGACCAGGGCCGGTATTTCGCCTGCGTTGACCTGGTGGATGTGAGCGGCGACGTCTATGACGTTGATTTTTTCCTTGCCGGCGATCCGGCGAGCATGAAGGTCACCGAAACCATTGTCCATAAGCTCAACGGCAAGCCTTATTACGCCTGGGAGCAGCAGAGTGATGGCGCCTGGCGCCGCGTTCCCGTCACGGGGGCTGCCGAAAGCCTCCTGGGGGTTATCAGGGGACGCGATGAGTTCGAGTTTTTCTACCGGGCCACGCTGCCTGCCCTCACCGCCCCCGCCCGCATGTGGCTGCCGCTGGCGTCCACCGACGCCTTCCAGACGGTGACGGTCAAGGCCATGCAGGTTCCGGGGAAAAAAAGCGTTCTGACGGAGCAGGAACACGGCAACCGGGTCCTGTTCCTCGAACTTGGCCCGGAGGACAGTGGGAAAAAAGTTGAGATCGCCTATCAGGTCAAGCGCCTCGAGAAAGCTCCCTATGCCGCGCCGACTCCTGGCCCGGGCAAGTATCTTGCACCGGAGCGCCTGGTGCCGCTCAATGAGACCTTCCGGCAAGAGGCCCGGCAGGCCGTTCAGGGCAAGACGGGCGATCTGGTGCGGGCCCGGGCCCTGTATGACCACGTCATCGAGCGCATGCGCTATATAAAATACGGGGAGGGCTGGGGCAAGGGCGACGCGGTCTACGCCTGTGACGCCCGCACCGGCAACTGCACGGATTTTCACGCCTACTTCATTGCCCTGGCCAGGGCGACAGGCCTGCCGGCCCGCTTCGCCATCGGCGCGGCGATCCCTTCGGAGCGCAACGACGGCGGCATTGACGGTTATCACTGCTGGGCGGAATTTTATGCCGAAGGCAAATGGTGGCCGGTGGACATCAGCGAAGGCAACAAATACGCGGATCTGGCCACCTACTACTTCGGCCACCATCCGGCCAATCGCTTCGAATTCAGTCGCGGGCGCGATCTGGTGGTTGAACCGGGACCCAAGTCCGGCCCGATAAATTTCCTGGCCTACCCTGTTCTGGAAGTAGAGGGGAAGCCGGTAAAGGCGGCGGTGGAGTTCACCTTCCAGAGAAGCCGCGGCCGCTAACCCCGGTCAGATCCATATGCTGGAGTAAATGCCGGGCGCAGGATGATCTGGCTTTTGCGCGGCAGAAGGAACAGCCAGTGTTTTCTCCGGGATTTCTTTTTAAGAAGACCCTTTTAAATGACGGTGAACCCGCCGCCCAGCTTTTCCCCCAGGAAATGGCTGCGCAACTGAAGAGCGCCATGACCGCCATGCGGGGGGCGTTTTTCGAAGCCGGAACCGGCAGGGTGGCCTATGAACGGATGGGCCAATCCGGGATATATCAGGATTTTTTGCAGCTGAGCCATAATCTGAAGACCATGGACCTGGGGGTGCTGACCCGTCGGGAGGAAAGGATCGCCTTCTGGATCAACCTGTACAATGTCATCGTCATCCACGGGGTTATCGCCCTGGGTGTCAAAGATTCGGTCAAAGAGATCTGGAATTTTTTCGGCCGGGTCTACTACCAGATCGGCGGTCACCTCTTCAGTCCCGACGACATCGAGCACGGCGTTCTCCGGGGTAACCGCCGTCCGCCCTATGCTTTCTTCCGGCGCTTTGGGGGCCGCGACCCTCGGCTGAACTTCATCGTGGAGCTCCTCGATCCCCGCATCCACTTCACCCTGGTCTGCGGGTCTTCCTCATGCCCCTTCATCGACGTGTATACCCCCGAAAATCTGGAGGAGGAACTCACCATTGCCGCCCAAACCTTCATAAACTCAGGGGGCGCGGTTCTCGACCGGTCCGGGATGAGTATCTCCCTGTCCAGCATCTTCAAATGGTATGGCCGGGACTTTGGGGCCAGCCAGGCGGAACGTTTGCGGTTTATTGCCCGTTACCTGGATAATAAAGAAGACCTTGCCTTTATCCAGGATAACGCCGGCGTCTTGAAGGTGGCCTACAAAAAATATGACTGGCGGCTGAATCGGGGTTAACCATGTTTCACTGGAGAAAATTATTTATGCTGACCATCTGCCTGGGGCTGTTACTGGCCCCGTTGCAGACGGCCGGGGCCAAGGATGCGCCCCTGATAAGCAAAGACGAGCTCAAGTCGGCCCTGGGGAAGCCGGGCCTGACCATCATTGACGTGCGCGCCCCCAAGGATTGGGCGGGCAGCGCCAAAAAGATCAAGGGCGCAATGCGGGAAGAGGCCAGCAAGATAGAGGTCTGGGCCAAAAAGTACGCCCCGGACCAGGAGATTGTCCTTTATTGCGCCTGATCCGGCGAAGGCACCAGTTCCCGGGTGGGACGCAGACTCGTTGAATTGGGATTTACCAAGGTGTCAGTCCTGAAGGGCGGCTGGGTGGAGTGGGAAAAAGCCGGCTACCCCCTGGATGACAAAGGTAAATAAGATTTTCCTTGGGAGTGTATGGGTTGGAAGGAGCAAGAGGCGCGGGGCAGCCCTTTTGCTCCTTCCTTTGAAAGAACCCGCCCCTGCCGGATGCCGGCCGGGGAGTTTCGCGCGAAGACGTTTTCATGAAAAATTTTTTGCTGATTTCTTTTTTGGCGCTGGCCGTTATGGGCGGGTTAGCTCTGACACGGGCCTCCAACGCTGCGGCCGCAGCGAAGCAGCAACCTGGGCAGGGAGGCGGCATGCCGGAAGGACAGTCACAACTCGAAGTCGCCACGTTTGCCGGCGGCTGTTTCTGGTGCACCGAATCCGACTTTGAAAAACTGCCCGGCGTGGTGGAGGCCGTGTCCGGCTATGCGGGGGGCGACGGGGCCAATCCCACCTATGAGGATTACGCCCGGAAGGGGTATGTGGAGGTCATCCAGGTGCGCTACGATCCCCGCAAAGTCTCCTACCAGGAATTGCTGGACTACTTCTGGCGGCATGTGGACCCCACGGATGCCGGCGGGCAATTCGTGGACCGGGGGCGTCAATACCGCAGCGTCATTTTCCACCATGACGCCGGGCAAAAGCGGCTGGCCGAGGAATCCAAAAAAGAGTTGGAGAAATCCGGGCGCTTTACCAGGCCCATTGTCACCGAGATCCTGCCCTTCAGCACATTTTACCGGGCCGAAGATTATCACCAGGACTACTACAGGAAAAACCCTCTGCGGTACAAGTACTACCGCCATAACTCTGGCCGGGATCAGTTCCTGGAAGGGACCTGGGGCAAGGCAGGCAAGCCTGCCGCCCAGGCCCCCGGCAACCCCGGCTTTAAGAAACCCAGCGAGGCCGAATTGCGCAAAAAGCTGACCCCCCTGCAATACAAGGTGACCCAGGAAGAGGGCACAGAACCGCCTTTTCAGAACGAATACTGGGACAACAAACGGGAAGGGATCTACGTGGACATCGTCTCGGGCGAGCCGCTGTTCTCATCGCTGGACAAGTATGACTCCGGCACTGGCTGGCCCAGCTTCACCAAGCCGCTTGAGCCCGGCAACATCGTGGAGAAGGACGACTGGAAGCTCTTTTCCAAACGCATCGAGGTGCGCAGCAAACACGGCGGCTCGCATCTCGGCCACGTCTTCCCAGACGGCCCTAAGCCCACAGGCTTAAGGTACTGCATGAACTCCGCCGCCCTGCGTTTCATTCCCAAAGAAGACCTGGAAAAGGATGGTTACGGCAAGTACCTGCCCCTTTTTGAGAAGAAGTGAGCCGGGATTGGCAAATGGCCAGGGGGGCCAGGGCTTACGACTGCCCAGTCCCCAGCCAGGAATTTCTGGGGGCGCGTGAGGGGACCAGCAAAAATCCGGGCGATCTACGGCTTCCTCATGTCATCGTGCCATTTCTTGAGGACCAGGATGAATTTTCCCTGCTGCACGGTGGTCAAAAGGGCCATTTCCTCCCGGCGCTGGGCCTTGAAGGTGTCGAATAGCCTTTCATGGTCCTGGGCGATGGCGGCCACCAGTTCCTTGACTTTGGCTTCATCCGGCTGAGCTGCGGCCAGGACCTTCGCCAGGGCCTCTTCGTGGGCTGTCATGGCCTCCCTGATTTCTCTCCGGATCTTGTCGTATTTGCCGCACAGCCCCATGAATGCCTGGGCCTTCTCCGGAGACAGGTTCAACTCTTTGATCAGCTTCTCCCCCTGTATCCCCGGCGGGCAGCCTTGGGGCGGTTCTGCCGGTTGCCCCCACGCGGCGGGCGCAAGAGTCGCCGCCAACAATATCAGGCCTCCTGCCAGCCACCAGCCCTTCTTGGTCATGGGTGCATTCCTCCTTTTTCCCGCCTTCTCCCGGAACCTGCTTATCTGATAAGTCTCACAGCCGGCAAATGCCAGGGCGTCGGGAGATTTTCGTCTCCCCGTTTCCGGCATGACTCACCCAATCAGGACTTGAACAGACCGTTTGACCTCCCGGTTCAGCAAGCGGCCTCCCCCCCATTGAATTATTTGTTTAAGGATTTATTTTTGAATTACGCGCAGATATTTCGCGCCCCCTGAATGGCCGGTTAGGTGAAATAGCCCTCCGGACAGGGCTAAAGCCCGGGGGTTGCTCCATCGGCCTGAGACTGACTCAGCCGGTGGCTGATCCGGCCAACGGCTTGGTTTCTTACTCCAGTCCTGAGTAAGGGGATGAGGAGGTATGCAATGCACGGCGCTCCGCAACAGTGGGAGGAGAGGCGTGGAATAACTGCCGCCAAAGATGCGGACGGAGACTATTTTAATCTGATAAATACTCTTTACATTCTTTTTGCATTTTTATTCACTCTCAATCTCATGTCCTGTGTCGCTTATTCTGATTATGGTTCTTATTATCCCTATGATACCACATATCCCTACAGTTACAACTATTATTATAATTCCCCCTTTCGTTATTATTATCCTTATAATCAATATTATTATTACCCTCACTCCTACCGTTATGATAAAGGCAGGATCTTCTATGATAAAAGCAAGACCCCCGTCTATCGGGGCGGCCAGCCGGCCGGAAAGGGCGGCGGCGTTTACTCTCCCAAGGGCGGTATCCCCAAGGGAGGGACAGTCCCGGGCCACAAAGGTGGAGGAGGATATTACCGGGGTAAGAAATGATCCCTATTCATAGTCTGGCGTTTCAGGATTTCCTGACAAAATTATCGGCCCTCTATTCTCCCCCTCCCCTGGCGGGAGGGGTTTGGGGGCAGGGGGAGCTGAGTTTGCAAGATAGGGAAATCTATTGAAAAACTATTAACACCACCCCAGCCCTCTTTCATCAGGGGGAGGGAGAATTTGGCCGATTTGACATGGCGACTCTGTTAAGCTCTTTCTGAAAGGCAACGCCGGGCGTCTCTCAAGAAAATCAGCGCTTTTCCTCGCCTCCGGGCGTGATGTCGGCTCCTCCGGCAAGATCTATCTTCTTTTTGCCTGACTGACCCAAGGAATTGTCAGGTTATCCCCACCTGCTCCCATATCCATGATTTCCGGACGCCCCAGGTTTAGCTGATTCAACCGCCTGCCCTTTCCCCCCTTCCTGTCAGGCGCAACTGGACAATCGCCGCGTTGCCCTTTACTATCAAATAAACATTGCAAGGGGGCAGGCTTGCACCATAAAGACAGTCCTCCGGCCTATAATTTGACTGCGGAACAGGCGTTGGCGTTCTTAAACACTCGGGCCACCGGCTTAAGCGCGGCCGAAGCCCGAAAGCGTCTGAATCTCCATGGACCCAACGAACTGGCGCCGCCCCGGCAGATTTCCGGACTGGCCATCTTTCTGCGCCAATTTAAAAACCTGCTCATCGTCATCCTGCTGGCCGCCACGGGGCTCTCCCTGGTTCTGGGCGAACATCTGGATGCCTATGTCATCCTGGTAATCGTCTTTGGCTGCACCATACTGGGCTTCATTCAGGAGTATCGCGCCGAGCGGGCCGCCGCAGCTTTGATGGCAATGGCCGCGCCCACGGCCACGGTGCTGCGGGACGGCCGGGAGCAGGTCATCCCGGCCCGGGAGGTGGCGCCGGGCGATATCCTGGTGCTGCACACCGGGGACAAAGTAGCTGCCGACGCCCGGTTGCTGGAGGCCGTCAACCTCAAAGCCGATGAGGCCATCCTGACGGGGGAATCCATTGCGGTGGACAAAACCGGAGCCGCCGACCTCCGCGCCGGTCTCCCCCTGGCCGACCAGAAGGGCATGGTCTTTGGCGGCACGGTAATCACCTACGGCCGGGGCAAGGCCGTGGTCACCGCCACGGGCATGAATACGGAATTCGGCCGCATCGCCCGGATGCTGGGGGAGGTGCCCCAGGAGCAGACGCCCCTGGAAGCCCGCATGGCCACCATCGGCCTGACGTTAAGCGTCATCTGCCTCGTGATCAGCGCCGGCGCCACAGCGTTCGGGGTCATCAAGGGCCACCCCTGGCTGGAGATGCTCATCTGGGGCATCTCCTTGGCCGTGGCCGCGGTGCCCGAATCCCTGCCCGCGGTGGTCACGGGCGCCCTGGCCATCGGCACCACCCGCATGGCCCGCCGCCAGGCCATTGTCAAGCGCCTGCCCGCGGTGGAAACCATGGGCTGCACCACGGTGATCTGCACCGACAAGACCGGCACCCTGACCAAAAATGAGATGACCGTGCGCCGCCTGTACCTGGACGGCCGGGAAGTGGAGGTGGGCGGCCGGGGCTACGCCCCCCAGGGCGATTTTACCCAGGCCGGGCAAAGAATTGATCCGGCTCAGGACCAGGTCCTGCAAGCCTCGGCCCGTGTCGGGCTTTTATGCAACGATGCCATCCTGGAAGAGCAGGACGACGACTGGTATTTGCAGGGTGACCCCACCGAAGGCGCCCTGGTGACGCTGGCCCTGAAAGCCGGCCTGGACCGGGAAGCCCTGGCCCGGGATTTTCCCCGGGTGGGGGAGATCCCCTTTTCCTCCGAAGACAAACGCATGACCACCTTTCATGGGAGTCCGGGCAGGGTTCTGGCCTGCAGCAAGGGCGCGCCGGAAAGCCTCCTGCCCCGTTGCGACCGCCTCCTCACCGAGCAGGGCGAAAGGCCTTTGGGCGACGCGGACCGCCAGGACATCATGGATCAGGCCGCGGCCATGGCCGCCGGCGCTTTGCGGGTGCTGGGGCTGGCTTACCGGCAGATGGAGGAGTTGCCGGCGTCCCTGAATTTGGAAGAGGGGGGAGAGCGCCTGGTGTGGGTGGGCCTGGCCGGGCTCATTGACCCGCCCCGGCCCGAGGCCCTCAAGGCTCTGGCCAAATGCCGCCAAGCCGGCATCCGGGTGATCATGGTCACCGGCGACCATCCCACCACCGCCAAGGCCGTGGGCCGGGAAATCGGCCTGGTGGGGGCTTCGCCGCCCCCCGGGGCCGTGATAAGCGGACAGGCCCTGGAGCAGATGAGCGACGAGGACCTGCAAACGGCCCTCAATTCCGTGGTCATCTTCGCCCGGGTGGCGCCGGAGCACAAGCTGCGCCTGGTGGACCTGCTGAAAGCCCGGGGGGACGTGGTGGCCATGACCGGCGACGGCGTCAATGACGCCCCGGCCCTGAAAAGGGCGGACATCGGCGTGGCCATGGGCATCACCGGCTCCCAAGTCACCAAGGAGACCGCGGACATGATCCTGGCCGACGACAATTTCGCCACCCTGGTGGCCGCAGTGGAGGAAGGCCGGGCCATCTATGACAACATCAAAAAATACCTGATCTTTCTGTTGAGCGCCAACCTGGGGGAAATCATGGTGCTCACCGGCGCCTTTGCCCTGGGGATGCCCCTGCCCCTCATCGCCTTGCAGATCCTCTGGGTGAATCTCACCACCGACGGCCTGCCGGCCCTGGCCCTGGGGGTGGACCCCAAGGCCCCGGACCTCATGTCCCGGCCCCCCCGGCCTCCCGAGGAGGGCGTGTTCACCATGCCCGTGGTGGTCCTGCAGATGGTGATCGCCTCCTATCTCACCATCATCCTCATTCCCCTGTTTCATTCCTATTGCCACGGCTTTTTGGCCATCAGCGGCCAGCCGGAGCTGTCTTTGGTCCGGGCCCAGACCATGGTCTTCGTCACCCTGGTGTTGACGGAGATGGTGGCCGCGTTCAACTGCCGCTCGGACTCCCATTCCCTGTTCCGGGTGGGGTTCTTCACCAACCGCTATCTCATGGGCGCGGTGGCCCTGTCCCTGGCCATGATCGTGGCCGTGGTCATGTGGCCCCCCCTGGCCAAACTTTTCCACGTCGTCCCCCTGGATCTGCGGGAGTGGCTCCTGGCCTCCACCCTGGCGCTCATGCTGTGGCCGGTGGTGGAACTGACCAAACTGGTCCTGCGCCAAACCGCCAAACCCCTAAGGCGCCGGCATTGATGTCAGTGAGTAGTGAGCGGTGAGCAGTAAGCAGGGAGGAGACGGGAATAAGGGAACAGGATCTCATGAGCCCGCGGCCCAAGGGGAAGGAGGGAAATCCGGTAAGGTGGGCGAAAAGGCCGGGGAGATGGGGGCCAGGCGCCGCCATCTCCCCGGAATATTTCGGAACTATTGCACCTTGACGTACTTGCCGTTTTTGATTTCGAAGAGGTAGACGCCGCCTTTGCTGCCGCTGCGCACCACGTCGTGCTTGTCGTCAAAGGAGAGCTTGCCAGTCACGCCGTCGAAGTCCTTCACCGTGTCCAGAAACTTCTTGACGCCCTCGCTGGTGGGGCCGTTTTTCTTGATGCCCTCCAGAATCAGGGAAGCCGAATCATAGCACAGGGCCGCGAACATGATGTTCACCGGCTCTTTGGCCTCTTTGGCCTTGGCATAGTAGGCTTCCCGGAATTTCTTGTTCTTGGGGGTGTCGTAATCTTCGTCGTACTCCCCGTTGATGAGGTGGCCTTCTGCGGCCGCGCCGGCCAGCTGGGCGTAGACCGGGTCCATGTCGCCGTAGACGCCGATGATCTTCTGGTTCATGCCCAACTGCCGGGCCTGGGCCGCGGCGGGCGCGGTTTCCGGGGTGTAGCCGGGGATGAAGAGAATATCCGGATTCTTTTCCTTGATCTTAGTCAGCTCGCTTTTAAAGTCCCGGGAGCCCCGGTTGAAGGACTCGGTGGCCACCACCTGGATGCCCACCTTGGCGAAGTCCTTGCCGAAGGCCTCGGCGCAGCCCTTGCCATAGGGCTCATTGCTGAACAGAATGGCCACGGTTTTGGGCTTGAGCTTCTCGGCGATGTACTGGGTCATCACCTGGGACTGGGTGTCGATGCGGGAGCAGCCCCGGTAGACATACTGGCCGATGCCGCTCAATTTGGGAGTGGTGGCGGTGGGGGTCACCATCACCACTTTGGCTTCTTCCGCAGTTTTGGCCGCCGCCGAGGCCGCGCCCGACGTCATGGGCCCCACCATGGCGATGACCTTGTCCACGTTGATGAGCTTCTGCACCGCGTTGACGCCGGTGGTGGGGGAGTCCTTCTCGTCCTCCACCACGGCCTCCACCTTCATGCCGTTGATGCCGCCGGCCTGGTTCACTTCCTCCACGGCCATGAGCACGCCCCGTTTGGAGGGGATGCCGTGTTCGGCGCCGATGGACAGGCGCAGCACCGAGCCGACCTTGGTGCTTTTCTTTTCCCCGCAGCCCAGGCCGGCGACGAGGCAGGCGCCCAGGACCAATGCCAAAACCATGAACCAATGAGTACGTTTCATACGTACCTCCTTTAATAAAAGTGGCCGGCCCAATGAGATCAGGAAACTGCCATCAGCATGTCTTTTCGTGCAAGGCTTTTCCATTTCCCTGGGCTAATCGGTCAGATTCTCCCTCCCCCTGGATGGGGAGGGCTGGGGTGGGGGCGGCAAATTCTGCGGCAGGATTATTGGGTGCCGGGAAAAAGCCTCATCCCCCTGACCCCCTCCCCCGAGGGGAGGGGGAATAGTGGTCTCAGAAAATATTATTCGGTTTTGCTAAACAGTCCCATTAAACACCAGGCATTTCCTTTCGGCCTTGATAATGCCTGGTTGCCGTAGGGCCCCCCGCTTTGTCCTTCCCCTGCAAGCTGGGCGAAGGGACCTCGCCCCCAGAGAGGATTCGCTGTTGACCAGCATTACCTCTAGGGGGTCATTTCCCTTAACGTAATGCGGGCGTTTAAGCCCAGGTGGTCCTGGAAATGCCGCCTGACCTTGCGGCACAGGCCTTCCAGGGCTTTGATTTCATCCGAGAAGAAAGACTCAGCCACGGTGAGTTCCAGGTCCAGGACCTCCAGACCCGCCTCGGTGACCACCTGGTAGTGGAACTCGGGGGCCTCCCCCCCCAGGGCCTCGGCCAACAGGGCGCTGATCTGCCGGGGATGGACCTTGATGCCGCCTACGGAGAAGATGGCGTCCACCCGCCCCCGCACTTCGGCCAGGCGCACCAGGGTGCGGCCGCAGAGACAGGGCTCCGTCTCCAGCCGGGCCCGGTCGCCGCTTTTAAAGCGTACCAGGGGCACGGCCAGAGTGGACAGGGTGGTGATCACCAGCTCGCCTTCGGCTCCCGCAGGCAAAGGTGCGCCCGTCACCGGATCGACAATTTCCGGGAAGAAATGGTCGGCCGAGAAATGCAGGCCCTCATCAACCTCGCAGCCGTAGGCCAGGCCCGGCCCCATGACTTCGGTGATGCCGTAGGCGCTGGCGGCCCGCACCTGGAGGCCTTCTTCAATTTCCCGGCGCACCATGGGCGTTAAAGGCGCGGCCACCAGCAGGACCTTCTTGAGGCTTAAGTCCGCGGGCATGAGCTCCATCTGCTCCATCACCGTGAGCAGGTGCCGGGCTAAGGGCGGGGTGGTGACCAGGACCGAGGTCTTGTAATCCCTCAAGACCATGAGTTCCTTGGCAAAATTTAAAGTAGCCGCCGGAATGACCGAAGCCCCCAGGTATTCGGCCCCGGCCTGGAAGTCCCGTCGCCAGTTGGCGAGCCCCGGCGGCAGGATGAGCTGGACAATGTCCTCCCGGGTGACCCCCGCGGCGGTGTACAGGCGGGCCAGCAGTTCCAGCCAGAGTTTGACGTCCTGGGAGGTGTAACCCACCACCAGGGGCTTATCGGTGGTGCCGGGCGAGGAGAGGATGCGCACGATGTCCCTAAGGGGCACGGCGAACAGGCCGTAGGGGTAGTTCTCCGAGAGGTCCTCCCGGCTGGTGAAAGGCAGGCGGGCCAGGTCGCCCAGGGACTGGATATCCTGAGGTCGCAAACCCGTCTGCTCGAACTGGCGGCGGTAAAATTTCACCTGGCGGTAGGCCCGGGTGAGGCTGCTTTGCAGGCGCTCCAGTTGCAGCAGTTCCAACTCCTCCGGTTCCATGGCCTCGAATTCCGGCTGCCGCACGAACCTCACCTCCCTTCGGTGAATTCTTTGTAGTCCCGTCCCAGATAGGCCCGGGTCACCTGGCGGTCCGCCAACAGATCCGCGGCCGCCCCGGACAGCATAATGCGCCCGGTTTCCAGGACATAGGCCCGGTCCGCCACCTTGAGCGCGGCCCGGGCGTTTTGCTCCACCAGCAAAATGGTCATCCCCGCAGCCCTAAGATCCCCCAGGGTGGCCAAAATGGTTTCCACGACCAGTGGTGCAAGACCTAAAGAAGGCTCATCCAGCAACAAGAGTTTTGGACGGGCCATGAGGGCCCGGGCGATGGCCAGCATCTGCTGTTCGCCCCCGCTCAGGGTGCCGGCTTTTTGGGCCAGGCGTTCCTTCAGCACCGGAAACAAGGTGAAGGCCCGCTCCTGATCTTCGACCAGCGCGGTCTTGGCTTCCCGGCGGCGGCGGTAGGCTCCCAACTCAAGGTTTTCGGCCACGGTCATGGGCGCGAAGAGCTGCCGGCCCTCGGCCACCTGGGAAATGCCCAGCCCCACGATCTCCTCCGGGGCCAGTCCGACCAGGGAGCGCCCCCGGAAGGCGGCCTCGCCCTGCCAGCGCACCATGCCGCAGACGGCGTTCAGGAGCGTGGTCTTGCCCGCGCCGTTGGCGCCGATCAGGGCCACGATCTCGCCCTCCCGGACCCGGCAGGTGACGCCGCTCAAGGCCGTGACCGATCCGTAGTAGGCGAAAAGATTGCGGATTCTGAGCATAAAGTTAATGCGCCCGGCCGTCCGGCGAACCCTGGGAGGCCATCATACCACGCGGCTTCGCCGGAATAGAATTATTTTAATCAAAGGGGGCGACCCCGAAGGGCAACCTTTTCCATTCCTGCCGGGGGAACGCCGTCATTTGAGGCGGTCAAACTCGTCCTGATTGATAAAGCTGATGGAGCTGCCTTTCTCATTGGCCACCACCCTGAGCAACTTCAGTTCGGCCCGGGTGCCGTCCTTCACCGTGTAGGCGTTGCCCTTGGCATATTTGAGCTGGCCGTCCATCATGAGGGAGGCGTAGGCCCGGTAGGTGCCCGCAGTGCCCAGGTTGAAGGTATGAGCACCACCCTTTTTCAAGGCGGTCTGCCCCATCACCTTCTTGCCGACGCCATCCTCTTTCACGTACTTGAGCAACACGAGATCGTAGCCGGTCTCATTTTTCACCGTCACCGCGCAGCCGGCCTGGGCCTGGGGAAGGTGCAGCATGCCAAATAATGAAAATAAAACAACAAAGATGGCGACTTGTCTCGAAAACTTGCTGCTGACCATGGCGTCTTTTCCCCTCAGAAGTGGCGTCTGAGCTGATATTTTGATCTGAAAACAAGGAAATTTTCGTAATCGCCGGCTTTCCGCCTGCTATTTGGGCTTCGCAGACTGGAAAGCATGCAGCACCTTAAGTTTAGGCACTTCCAGAGAGCACCCCGAAAGGCAGGGTGCGCTGGGCTTTCCGGCCCTGCAAAACAATTCAGCCCTGCCAGTCCGTGCCCAGGTACGCGGCGATGACCTCCGGATGCCGCTGGATGGCCCGGGGCGGGCCCTGGGCCAGGAGGCGGCCGTAGCTGAGCACCGCGATGTCGTCGGCCACTTCCATGGTGAGGCTCATGTCGTGCTCCACCAACAGCACGGTGAGCCCCCGGCGGCGCAGGTCCATGATGCGCTCGCCCAGACGCTCCGTCTCCACCGGGTCCAGGCCCGAGGCGGGCTCATCCAGGAGCAAAAGCTTCGGCGCCGCGGCCAGGGCCCGGGCAATTTCCAGGAGGCGCTTGAGCCCCAAAGGCAAAGACCCGGCCAACTGCTGCGCCCGGCCGGTGAGGCCCACGAATTCCAAAGATTCCCAGGCGTCCCGGCGGATGGCCGCCTCCTCCCGGCGGGAGCGGGGCAATCGCAGGGCGCCCGCCACCAGGCCCGAGCGGGTGAGCCTATGGCGGCCCACCATGATGTTTTCCAGGACGGTGAGATGATCAAAGAGCTGGACCAGCTGAAAGGTGCGGGCAATGCCCCGGGCGGCGATGGCGTGGGCCGGCTGGCCCTGGATTTCTTCGTCCTGGAATACGATGCGTCCGGCCTCGGGGGTGAGGAAGCCGGTGATAAGGTGAAACAGGGTGGTCTTGCCCGCGCCGTTGGGCCCGATGACGGCCTTGACGGTGCCGGACTCCACGGCAAAGCTCACCTGGTTCAGCGCGGCCAGGCCGCCGAAAGAGATGGACACGTCATCCAACCGGAGGAGCGCGGTTTCAGTCAGGGAGTGGCCCTCCCTGGGGCGACCGGCGGCGGCGATCCCACAATTCTAAGAAGCCCCGCAGCAGACCCCGGGGCAGAAAGATCATCACCACCATGAGAATGGCGCCGTAAATGACAATCTCGAATTCGTGAAAGAAGGCCAGGAATTCCGGCAGGACTGTGAGCGTCGCCGCGCCCAGGAGCGAGCCCCAGATGCTGGCCATGCCGCCCACCACTACCATGGTGACCAGCTTGATGGAAAACATGATGTCAAAGGAGGACGGGGCGATAAAATTCAGGGCGTGGGCGTAGAGACTGCCGGCCAAAGAAGCGTACAGGGCGCTCAGAATAAAGATTTGCAGCTTCAGGCGGGCGGTGTCCACGGCCAGGGACTGGGCCGCGACCTCGCTGTCGTGCAGGGCCCGCAACGCCCGCCCCACCCGGGAGTCCACCAGGTTGGCGCTGAGCAGCAGCAGCAGCCCCACCGCGGCCCAGATGAGAAAGTAGAGCCGTCCGGGGGTGTCCAGGGCAAAGCCCAGGAGGCTTAAGGAAGGGATGCCGGTGAGGCCTGAGGGTCCGCCGGTGAAACGCTGGGCCTGGGTGAAGACGATGTAAACGATGACCCCGAAGCCCAGGGTGGCCATGGCCAGGTAATAGCCCCGGAGTTTGAGCACCGGGACGCCGATGAGAAAAGCCGCAATCCCCGACACCGCCAGCCCCAGGACCAGGGCCAGCCAGGGGTTCACCAGGCCTGCCGTGGTGAGGATGCCGGAGGTGTAGGCCCCCAGACCGAAAAAGGCGGCGTGGCCCAGGGAAATCTGGCCGGCGTAGCCCATGAGCAGGTTCAGCCCCAGGGTCAAAATGGTGTGGATGCCGATGATGTTCAGGAGGGTGAAGTAGTAGTTGTTGGGCACCGCCAGAGACGTGAGCAGCATTACCGGCAAAAAAAGGATGCCGGGGTTAAGGAAGGCCAGGCGCTTCACTCCTTGCCCCCCACCAGGCCTTGGGGGCGCCAGAAAAGCACCACCAGCAGGATGAAAAAGGCTACTGCGTCTTTGTAGCCCGACGAGATGAGTCCCGAGGACAAGGCTTCGGCCACCCCGAGGATGAGGCCGCCCAAAACTCCCCCCAGGCTGCTGCCCAGGCCGCCCAGGATGGCGGCGCAAAAACCCTTGAGACCCAGCATGGTGCCCATGTCATAGACGCCCAGGGTGAGGGGGGCGATGAGGATGCCTCCCGCTGCCCCCAGCCCGGCGCTCAGGCCGAAGGAGAGCTGCACCATGCGGTGAGCCGGAATGCCCACCAGCCGGGCGGCTCGCTGGTTGTAGGCGCAGGCCCGCATGGCCTTGCCCGCCAGCGTCAGGCGGAAGAAAGCTTCCAGCAGGATCACCACCAGGGCCCCCACCCCCAGGACCCAGAGATTCTGGGGCATCAGGGTGGCCGGACCCAGGTGAAGGGGCGTGCTGCCCGTAAACGGCGGCAGGGTGTAGGCCTCCTTGCCCCAGAAGATCATGGCCAGGCCTTTGATGAACACCGCCCCGCCCACGGTGATGATGATGAGGGTAATGGGCGTAACGTCCCGGGCGGGCCGGAGGGCCAGGCGCTCCAGGAGCAAGCCCACCACGGTCACCAGGGCCACGCCGCCTGTAAAGGCCAGTGGCAGCGAGGGATAGACATGATAGAGGCTGATGGCGCACAGGGCCCCCAGCATGACCATCTCGCCCTGGGCGAAATTGATGATGGTGGTGGCGTTGTAAATGATGCCGAACCCTAAAGCGATGAGGGCGTAGATGGCGCCGTTGGTCAGGCCGGAAATCAGAAATTGGAGTAAAGAGCCGAAGTTAGCCACAATTCCCGGGGGAGATGCGAAAAATTTAGGAAAGATAAATTGAGGGAGAGGGCCAGGGGGCGAAGCCCCCTGCACCTTCCCTCAAACTCCCTCCCCCAACCCCTTTAAGCTTTAAGTGGAGCAGGCATCCTGCCTGTGCGACTACGCAGACTGGAAGCCTGGGCCGCCTTAACCAGGCAAATAAAGGGGGTTGGAGGGGGTGCGAGGATGGTAGGGGAGCTGTGGCTCCCCCGGCCCCGGCCCTCCTCCCACAAACTCAGTGCAAGGGCTCTAATCAGCCAGGACGAAGGCGCCCTTGTCGATCTTGACGATGACGAAGGCGTCGGGGGTCAGGCCGTTGTGATCCTGGGGGCTCATGTTGAAGACGCCGCTTACGCCAATGTGGCCCTTGGTCTTCTCCAAAGCGTCCCGGATCTTGTCACGGTTGGCGCCGGCATCCTGCAGGGCGACGATGAGCATGCCCATGGCGTCGTAGGCGTAGCCGCCGAAGCTGGAGGCGGGCTTGTTGTACTTGGCCTGGAACTCCTCATCGTACTTCGCGCACACCGCCTTCTGGGGGTCGCTGTCGGGCAGGAGCTTGTAGATCACCAGTTTGCCTGCGGGCATGAGGATGCCGTTTGCGGCGTCACCGGCCAGTTCGATGAACTTCTGGGAGGCTGCGCCGTGGCTCTGCACCAGGGGCATGGTCATACCCAGCTGCTTCATATTCTTGGCCACCAGGGCCGGGGCTGGCCCTGTGCCCCAGCAGATCACCACTTGGGGATTTTTCCCCTTGATGTTGGTGAGCTGCGGGGTCATGTCCGTGTCCTTGTCGCCGAAGGATTCCTGGGCCACGATCTCGATGCCGGCCGGTCCCGCCTGAGCCAGAAGCTGTTTCTTGCCGGCCTCGCCGAAGCTGCTGGTGACGGTGATGATGGCCGCCTTGGTCAGGCCTTTTTTCTTGAGATAGGCCAAAATCCGGGCCACGGCCATCTGGTCTGTCTGGGCGGTCTTAAAGACATACTGGCGCTGGTCCGCAGGCGCGGTGATTTCCGCCGCGGCCGCACAGGAGATCATGGGCACCTTGGCCTTCTGGGTGACCTCCAGGGCGCTCAAGCTAGTGGGGGTGAGGCTGGGGCCGATGACGGCCAGGACCTTGTCTTTGTGCACCAGCTTTTCGGCGTGGAGGCGGGCCTTGGTGGAGTCTCCTTCGTCGTCTTCAATGATCACCTTCACCGGCGTGCCCATGATGCCCCCCTTGGCATTGATGGCCGCAGCCAGCATCTCCATGGTTTTCTTTTCCGGGTCGCCCAGATAGGAATGGGGGCCGGTGGCGGAGAAGATGCCGCCGATGACGAAAGGTTCCGCCGCCAGGGCGGGGCTCAAAGACAGGGAGAAAACTCCCGCAACCATCAACACGGCTGCTAAGGCGATGCCTGACCGGATTTTCATGGATTCCTCCGATTTGGGGTGCGGCAATGAAATCAACGCGTGCGGACGGCGCGCCGCCTGGCCCGGCCCGCAAGGAAGCTCAGTCCCCGGCTAAAGCCGGTAGACCTCCTCACCCTTGTAGATATGGATGCCTTCTTTCTGGAGGATTTTGATGGCTTCCTCCAGATTGTCGAAGCGGAAAATGATGACCGCGTTCTTGCCGCTGTGCTGCACAAAGGCGTACATATACTCCACGTTGATGCCAGCCTGGGACAGTACCTGCAAGACCGAGGCCAGGCCGCCGGGACGGTCGGGCACCTCGATGGCCACCACTTCCGTCATGCCCACGGTGAAACCTTTGGCCTTCAGGACTTCCCGGGCCTTCTCGTATTGATCGACGATGAGGCGCAGGATGCCGAAATCGGTGGTGTCGGCCAAAGATAAAGCCCGGATGCTGACGCCCGCGTCGCCCAGCGTACGGGTTACTTCGGCCAGCCGCCCGGCCTTGTTTTCCAGGAAAACGGAGATCTGCTCCACTTTCATGTCTAAGCTCCCTCGGTGGTCTTGCGCCGGTCGATGACGCGCTGGGCCTTGCCTTCGCTTCTGGGGATGGTGCGGGGCTCCACCAGGCGCACCTTGACGGACACGGTGAAGTAATCCTTAATCTGCCGCTCGATGCGTTTGGCCAGGGTCTGCAACTGCTTGACCTCGTCACTGAACGTGGCCTCATCCACTTCCACCTGCACCTCCAGAGTGTCCAGGTGCCCCTCCCGCTCCACGATGAGTTGGTAGTGCGGGGCCACGCCGGGGGTCTCCACCAGCACGGACTCGATCTGTGAGGGAAAGACGTTCACGCCCCGGATGATGAGCATGTCGTCGCTCCGGCCCTGGAGGCGGGTGATGCGGCCGATGGTGCGGCCGCAGGCGCAGGGCGTGAGATTGAGCGAGGTGATATCCCGGGTGCGGTAGCGCAACAGCGGGAAAGCTTCCTTGGTGAGGGTAGTGATGACCAGTTCCCCCGTTTCGCCCGAGGGCAACTGCTCCAGGGTGGCCGGGTTGATGATCTCCGGCAGGAAGTGGTCCTCGAAGATGTGCAAGCCTTTTTTGGCTTCAATGCACTCGATGCCCACGCCCGGGCCGATGATTTCAGACAGGCCGTAGATGTCCAGCGCGTCGAGGTGCAGGCGCTGCTCGATTTCGTGGCGCATGGCCTCGCTCCAGGGCTCGGCGCCGTGGAAGCCCACCCTGAGGCTGGTCCTGGCGAAGTCCACGCCCATTTCCTGCCCCACTTCGGCCAGATACAGGGCAAAGGACGGGGTGCAGCAGATGGCATTGGGTTTGAAGTCCTGTATGAGCATGATCTGGCGCCGGGTCTGGCCGCCGGAAACGGGGATGACCGTGGCCCCCAGGCGCTCGACGCCATAGTGGAAGCCTAAGCCGCCGGTAAAGAGGCCATAACCGTAGGCCACGTGGACGATATCGCCCCGGGTGACGCCGCCCGCGGCCAGGGTGCGGGCGATGAGCTCGGACCAGGTGTTGATGTCCCGGGCCGTGTAGCCCACGGGGGTGGGCTTGCCGGTGGTGCCCGAGGAGGCGTGCAGCCGCACGATCTGCTCCATGGGCGCGGCGAACATGCCGAAGGGATAGTTGTCCCTGAGGTCCTGCTTGGTGGTGAAGGGGAGGCGCGAAAGATC
Source organism: uncultured Desulfobacterales bacterium (assembly GCA_964522695.1). Lineage (GTDB taxonomy): Bacteria > Desulfobacterota > Desulfobaccia > Desulfobaccales > 0-14-0-80-60-11 > VGSQ01. Next base: position 33,452 of record CAZFWX010000001.1, on the reverse strand, counting down.
CGCCAGACTGCGGATGTCCTCGGGCTTCACCCCCGCTTCGTCCAGGCGACGGCGGTAGAAGGGCACCAGGTGATAGACCCGCTCCACTACGGCCTTAAGACGCGTCAGTTGCAGCGCCTCCAGGTCCTCCCGGGGACGGGTTTCGTTTTCTATGTCGTAAATCATGGAAAAACGGACTCCTGTAAGTGATTCAATCATGAAAAATTACCACACCCGGGCGCAACCGGTCAAGGGAATTGGGGAATTTTGTGGGGGGAAGGGAAGGAGGGAAGTGGTTTTCAGAGAAAGACCGGGAAGGGGAAATTGGGAAAAGAAGAAGGAAAAGGAAGGCGGCGGGCATTGGCCGGACTCTAGTAGCACAGGTGTCCTCACCGGTGCTCTTTGGCCCCCTCTCCCCCATGGGGGAGAGGGAGGATGAGGGGGACTCCACTGAAGTAGTTGGTGGGGAATAGCGGAACCAAAGCAACGGCACAGGTGAGGACGCCTGTGCTACCTGACGTATCAGACAGGTGCGGCTTTTCAAACAAGAAGTGACGCAAGTGCAGGAAAAGATATCGGACGTCCCTAAGCGATTCCCGTGGGCGCAGGCTGGAAACCCTGCGCCAGCAAATTTTTCACAGCCTTGAGAGGGCCGCAGGCTCGAGCGCGACTGTGGCGGACAACCCCCAAACCTCTTTCTTCCACCCTTCCCCTCGCCATCCGCGTCGTTAAGCCCTATAATGAAAGAAGGATTTTCCTGTCATGATCGCCTTCTCCGCCCTCGCCCTGCTGCTCCTGGGAGTCCTGGCGCTGCTGCCGGTGCGGCTCATGCGTCAGCGCCAGTCCGCCACCTGGTGGGATTACGCTTCGCCCTTCCTGGGGCTGCCCCTCTGGTTCGCCCTCATCGCCGCCAGGATCGGCTCCGTGGCCACCCTGTCCAATTTTGTCATAGAGGTCCTGGGGATCACCCTGGCCTCCATCACCGCCGCCTGGCTCAGGTGGGGGCTGTCCTTTGCGCCGGCAACACCCTGGCGGGCCGTATCCTTGGGCCTCTCCCTGGTCCCTGTGGCGGCCGCCGCGGCCCTGCGGCTGGCCATGCCTTCCCTGCCGGAATAAGCGCGGGCCGGCGGTGGAGCTTTTCATGGATGATGATAAAATCAAAAGACTCATCGCCGCACTGGATGAGGCCGTCCCGCAGGAACAAGCGTGGCTCGAACAGCATCTGAGCGACGACTGGTCCTCGGAACTCACAGGCAACCGGGCCGGGTATCTGCGCCTGGGCATTGCTTATTTGCAGGCGGCCTACGCCGAATATTACGATCCCGCCAACCGGCGGGACCCTGAGCCCCGGGAAGTGCGGTTCCGGTATTATGCGGAACGCTATCAGCCTGATTACCAGAGGAAATTTCCCTTCGCCCTGCCGGTGCGACTGGAGTTTCTGAGCGGTGACGCCACACTCTGGCCTTTCTGGCTGCACCGCCGCGTGGAAAACCGGGAGCAAATGCCGCAGCCCGCGCCGCGGCCGCTCACTCCGGCCAAATCGGCCCGGTTCTCCATTCTGGCCATTTTGCTGATTTTCCTCCTGGTCCTGGCCGGCCTGTGGTATATCACCACCAACCGCTAAGCGCCCGCCACTGTGAAGGGAAGAAGGGAGTCCGTCATGCCCAAGGTATTTCTGGCCCTGGCCCTGCTGGGGGCGCTCATGCCGGCGCCGGCGCTGGCCACCGCCCAGTTTCCGGACATTATCTTCATCGACGGTCAGAAGCATTTCCTCTACAGCAATCCCCTGGAAAAATATTACGGCCCGGACAACCCCCGTCCCCCTTTCCGTTCGCCCCATACCGCCAACTGGCGGGGCTATGTGGCCGTCTGGGAGATCGACCGGGGCATGCTTTACCTGAAAGACATCCAGGCCTGGACCGATAAGGGCGAGGTGGGGCTGGAGGCCCTTTTTCCGGGCAGCAAGGGCCGGGTGCCCGCCACCTGGTTCAGCGGGACCTTGCGGATCCCCGAAGGCAAAGTTATCCATTATGTGCACATGGGGTACCTGTCCGTGCATGAGCGGGACCTGGTGCTCACCCTGGACAAAGGCAAGGTGGTGAAAAAAGAGGTCATTGACAACACCAAAGGGGGGAAGCCCTCGAAGCCGCCGGCGCCGTAATTATCCGGCGGGGCCGGTTCTGTGCAGGTCGCATAAATCTTTCATCAATTAAAGCGGGTGGAGGCTCCGCCGCAGGAGGACGCCATGGGACTGTTTGACGACGCGGTAAATTTCCTGAAGAAACAACTGGGCGGAGGCGAGGAACAGGGCGGCCTCCTGGAGCAGGCCCTTGGCCTGGTCAACAATCCGGACACCGGCGGCCTGGCCGGGCTGGTGCAACGGCTGCAGGCAGGCGGCCTGGGCCAGGAAGTGAGTTCCTGGATCAGCACGGGGGAAAATCTGCCCGTCTCTGCGGAGCAGCTCCAGCAGGCCCTGGGCGGCCGGACCATTGAGGACGTTGCCGCGCAACTGGGTCTGAGCCGCGAAGAGGCCGCCCAGAAACTCTCCGGACTGCTGCCCCAGATCATCGACAAGCTCACCCCGGAAGGCGCCCTGCCGGAAGGGGGCCTCCTGGAAAAGGGCTTTACACTGCTGAAAGGCAAGCTGGGAATGTGAAACACCAGGGGGAAAGCTGCCGCCAGCATGGCTTTCCCCCAAAATCTAACGATTGACATGCCGTCTTATCGTCCGGTTTACTCCTTCGCCCCCCTTGGCGGGTCAGGATTTTCGCATGAAGGCCCTGGTTCTCAAAGACCCTTCATGCTTGACATGATACCTTTCCCATCATAAACTTTTCTTGTGATCAAATCCTTCCGCAGCAAGGATACGGAACTGCTCTGGCAACGCCGTCCGGCGAAGAAGTTCCCTCCGGATATCCACCGGGCGGCTTTGCGGAAGCTGTGGATGCTGGATGCCGCTGAAGCTCTCGAGGATTTACGGAGTCCCCCGGGCAACCGTCTTGAGGCCTTGCGGGGCGCCCGGAAAGGACAGTACAGCATCAGAATAAATGACCAGTTTCGCCTCTGTTTCATCTGGCAGGGGTCAGATGCCCATGAAGTGGAAATCGTTGATTATCATTGAGGTGAAGTGATGGCTCAAGGAAAGCTTTCTCCCGTTCATCCCGGCGAAATTCTTCTGGAGGAGTATCTCAAGCCCCTGAGGATCAGCCAGAACCGCCTGGCCCGGGATTTAGGGGTGCCAGTTCAGCGCATCAACGACATCATCCGCAAACACCGCAGCATCACCGTGGACACAGCCCTGCGCCTGGCCAAATATTTCCACAGCACCCCCCAATTCTGGCTGAATTTGCAGATGCACTACGACCTGGAAATGGCCCGAGACACGAAACTGGCGGAGCGCATTGAGCGGGATGTGCGGGTAAATGAGGATTTGCAGTTATAGGATATTCCCTGGTCCCCAGGCTCCCGCTTGGGAACCCTTTGGTCACCAAAGCTCCGCTTTGGATGTCAACCAGAGGTTGACGTCCAAGTCCGTTTACAAGCAGGAGCTTGGGAACGAGCCTTTCAAGTTCCAAAGGAACACCAAAAACCATGAAAGTCTTGGTGGCACAGGCTTCCCAGCCTGGGCTATGCAAGTGGCGGGATGCGCTTCGCTTTCCCGCGCTACCGAACTTTACGTAACAGCGCAAGATAGATGGCGCAGACTTTCCAGCCGGTGCGGTGTAGCCGGTGTGGTGTAGGGTGCGTCTCACGCACCATCTTTAGCGCGTAAGACGCGCCCTACGAGACATTTTCAGAGCCGAGTCAATACCCGCATGACCAGAAAAATGTAGAACAGCCAGCCCCGGCTGTACTGTTGCAGGCGAGGGCGCCTGCTCTACATTTTTGCCATGCATAAGGAAAAACATGACCCCCAACCGTCCCGTCTATCCCTTCGCCGCCCTGGTGGGCCAGGATTCCTTGAAAAAAGCCCTGATCCTCAATGCCGTCAATCCCCGTCTGGGCGGTGTGTTGGTGCGGGGCGAGAAAGGCACGGCCAAATCCACCGCAGCCCGGGGGCTGGCCGCGCTTTTGCCCCCCATGGCCGTGGTGGCGGGATGCCCCTTCGGCTGCGACCCGGACAACGGCGACCAGCTCTGCGACGAATGTCGGCGGCGCAAAGAATCCGGCGAGGCCCTGCCCCGCCGGGAGCGCCCCATGCCCGTAGTGGATCTGCCTCTTGGCACCACCGAGGACCGCCTGTTGGGCACGCTGGATTTGGAGCGGGCGCTTAAAAGCGGCGAGAAGCGCTTCGAGCCGGGGCTCTTGGCCCACGCCAACCGGGGCATCCTCTACGTGGACGAAGTGAATCTCCTGGACGACCACCTGGTGGACGTACTCCTGGACGCGGCAGCCATGGGGGTGAACGTGGTGGAGCGGGAGGGCATCTCTTTTGCCCACCCGGCCCGCTTCATCCTGGTGGGCACCATGAACCCCGAGGAAGGGGAGTTGCGCCCCCAACTGCTGGACCGCTTCGGGCTGTGCGTGGAGGTCATGGGTCTCCATAATTTGGAGGACCGCATGGCCGTGGCGACAAGGCGCCTGGCCTATGAGGCCGCCCCCGAGGCCTTCGCCCAAGAATGGGAAGGCGAGCAGGAGCGCCTGCGCCAGGCCATTCTCTCGGCCCGGGCGCGGCTGGCCCGGGTCAGGGCCGGCACCCCTATCGTGCGCCTCATCACCGCAATTTGTCTGGAACAAGGCGTGGACGGCCACCGGGCCGACATCACCATGCTTAAAACCGCGCACACCCTGGCCGCGCTCCGTGGCCGGGATGAGGTGGAGGCCGCGGACGTGCGGGAAGCGGCGCTCTTGGTTTTGCCCCACCGCCTGAAGCGCCAGCCCTTCGGGGAGCGGGTGCTGGACCGGGAGAAGCTGGAGGAAAGCTTCCGGAAGTTCCAGGAAGACGAGGCCGAGCCGCACTATGTCCCCAGCGGCCCGCCGCCTGCGGGGGAGCCCACGGCCGGGGGGAGCAGGCCGGTAGGCGAGACCGTCACCGCGCCCGGCGACCTTTTTGCCATCCGGCCCCTGGATTTGCTGCCGGACCGGGGCGTGCGCATCACTCCGGGCGGCCGCACCCACGCCAAAAGCGAAGATCACCGGGGCCGTTACGTGCGGCCCACCCTGGTGCGCCCCAACTCCCCGGACCTGGCCCTGGACGCCACCCTCCGGGCCGCGGCCCCCTTTCAACAGGGCCGCGAGCGGGGCAACCTGGCCCTGGCCATCGCCGACCCGGACCTGCGCTTCAAGGTGCGGGAGCGCCGCATCGGCCGACACCTGCTCTTCGTGGTGGACGCCTCGGGCTCCATGGGCGCGGACGAGCGCATGGCCGAAACCAAGGCCGCCATCCTCTCCTTGCTCCTGGACGCCTACCAGCACCGGGAGCGGGTGGGGCTCATCGTCTTTCGGGGGGAGAGCGCGCGCCTGGCCCTGCCCTTCACCGGCAGCGTGGAGGCGGCCCGCCGTTATCTGACGCAATTGCCCACCGGCGGCAAGACGCCCCTGCCCCACGGCCTGCACCTGGCTATGGAAGTTATTGGGCAGGAAAAGGCCCGCTACCCCAAGGACGCCTTTTTGATGGTGCTCATCACCGACGGCAAGGCCAACATCACCTTAAGCGGCCGGCCCCCCATGGAGGAAGTGAAGGCCCTGGCGGCCAGGATCGGTGGCCTGGGCATCAACACCCTGGTGTTGAACACCGAGCGCTACTGGCACGAACCCAGCTGCCTGCCGGAAATCAGCCGCATGCTGGGCGGCAGCTACCACACCCTGAGCACCATCCGGGCCCACATCATCGTCAGCCATATCGGCCAGGCGTGGGGATGAAGATCGGCAGGGCGGGCGTCCCGCCCGCCGAAAGACCAGGTGGCGCAGTGGGGCCCCCTGGGGGCGAGAAAATGCTGGTGGAACGGGGCCTCCGTGCCCGCCAGTCAAGGCGGCCAGGGACGGCCGCCCCACTAATAGCCCTGGCCCGAGGAAATGCTGCGCAGTGCGCACCCTGCACAGATCATTCCGGCCGGGGGACTTCATGCTCAAACGTTTCTTTTTCGCCTGCCTCTGGGGTGCGCTGGGCTACGGACTGGGCGTGGCCGGGGGCATCCTGCTGGTTTTTGGCTTTTCCCCCAACCGCCACGATAAAGACCTGGAAGCGGTCATGACCGGGTTTTTCTTTGCCGGGCCGGTCCTGGCGCTTCTCTTTTTCCTGGCGGCCCTGATAATCCTTTGGAAGCGGGGGCGGTCTAAAATCAGGGACGCTGATTCAGGTTAAAGTATCTATTCTATCTAAAACACCGCTCCCCTGTGTCCGCACCGGCTGGAAGCCTGCGCCACCAAGTCTTACCTGATTTTAAGTGGGTCGGCAGCTCACAACCGCCTTTGGTAACAGGAGAAAGCATTGCCACATGATTTTTTCATCGCTTTTTTCAGCGAACCAGGTAAATTATAATATTTGGACCATCCTCCTGGCCGGCGCCGGCCGGAAACCATGGAGAAAATCAGCCCCGAGGCCCACAGATGAAGAAAGACATCCATCCCCAGTATAACCAGGTCAAGGTGCGCTGCGCCTGCGGCCAGGAATTTTTCACCGGCTCCACCCGGGACGCCATCCGCGTGGAAATCTGCTCCAAGTGCCATCCCTTCTTCACCGGCAAGCAAAAATTGGTGGACACCGCCGGGCGGGTGGAGCGCTTCCGCCGCAAATACGCCCACCTGGAAGCCAACAAGACCGAAGCCGCCGAAGCCCCTGAGACCAATTGAGCGCCTCTTCGCCCCTTTTGCCGGTGGGCGGCCAGGCCGTCCTGGAAGGCGTCATGATGCGTTCCCCCCAGGCCCTGGCCGTAGCCGTGCGTCTGCCGGACGGGTCCGTCGTCCTTAAGGATGAGCCTTACCGCTCCGTGGCGGAACGCTATCCCATCCTCAAACGCCCGCTGTTGCGCGGGCCGGTGATGCTCATCGAATCCCTGGTCACCGGCATCCAGGCCCTTACTTTCTCGGCCCAGGCCCTGGTGGAAGAGGAGAACAAACAAGGGCAGGAAGGCCTGGAGAAAGAGCCGGAAAAACTGGGCTGGGTCAGCCTCACCCTCACCATGGCCGGGGCCTTTGGCCTGGCCTTTCTCTTTTTCGGCTTCCTGCCCCACTGGCTGAGCGGCCTGGCGGGCCTCGTGGTGGGCGTCGCCCTCACCCCGGCCCACTTCACGTTTCACGTCATTGACGGCATTATCAAGGTCTGCTTTCTGCTCCTCTACATCTGGGGTATCTCCTGGTTCAAGGAAATCCGCCGGGTCTTTCAGTACCACGGCGCTGAGCACAAATCCATCTGCACTTACGAAGCGGGCGAACCCCTGGACCTGGACCACGTCCGCCGCCATTGCACCTGCCATCCCCGCTGCGGCACCTCATTTCTCCTGGTGGTGGTGCTGGTGAGCATCCTCATCTTTACCATATTCTTTCCCCTCTTTCCGGCCCTGACCCGCTCCGGGTTTTTCAACGCCCTGGTGCAGACTGTGGTAAAAGTGGGCCTCATGTTCCCCATCGCCGCAGTCTCCTACGAGATCATCCGCTGGGGCGGCCGCCAGCCCGACCACCCGTTAGCCCGGGTGCTCCTGTGGCCCGGCCTCTTCACTCAACGCTTGACGGCTCTGGAACCCGACGACTCCCAGATGGAAGTGGCCCTGGCCGCGCTTCACGCCGTCCTCAACCGGGAAAAACAGGCCCAGGAAGCGGCGTAGCCGCGCCAGGTTTACAGATGAGGGGACCGGCGGTCAAGGACCCCTGCCCTCCACACCTCCTTCCCACACCCCTGAGAGCAAACGTCCGGGAAATAAGGGGAGAACAGCCACTCCTGGATGAGTTAGGATTAGCTTTAGGACGCAAGAGACCGGGCCGGCCCTGGTCCCGGATGGTTATCAAAGGCTCAAGGGCGGATAGGACCGTTGGGTAACATGAAATCACCGGACCAGGAACCCTTTCTCTATGGGTTGGACGAAGCGCCGCCGGTCCATAAGACCTTGCTCTATGGGCTGCAGTGGCTCACCATCACCATTCCCAACGTGGTGGTGGCCGCGGTGCTGTGCGGCGCCGCCCTGGGACTGGACCAGGCCGCGCAGGCCGCGTTCTGCCAGCGCCTGCTCATCGTCACCGGGCTCATGACCACCCTGCAGAGCCTGGCGGGCCATCGCTACCCTTTGCTGGAAGGGCCCTCCACCGCAGTGCTGCTCAGCTTCGTGGTGCTGGCGCCCCAGGGGCTGGCCGCGCTTACGGGCGGTATTTTGGCCGGCGGTTTATTTTTAGTGCTCATCGGCGTCCTGGGCTGGTTCACATGGCTGGCGCGCTGGTTCACCGCCACCGTGGTGGGGGTGATCCTCATCCTGGTGGCCCTGACCCTGATTCCCTTTCTTTATCCCCTCCTCATCGGCATGGGCCCCGGGCGGCCCCACGGCAACCTGCACGTGGCCGGCTTCTCCCTGCTCATCATGCTGGCGGTGGTGCTCCTGTCGCACTGGACCCGGGGCCTCCTCCAGAACACCAGCATGCTGGGGGGAATCCTGTTCGGGCTGGCGCTGTTTTCCCTGACCGGCGAGGTTTCCTTCCGGCCAGTGGCTGAGGCGGCCTGGCTGGCCTGGCCGTCGCCGTGGCGGGGACCGCTGCCCGCCTTCTCCGCCGCTGCGGTGGTCGTCATGATCTGCACCTACGTGGCCGTGATGCTCAATACCGTGGGCAGCATTCAGGGGATGGCCGAAGTGGTGGGGAAGGAGGGGCTGGAGTCCCGCCTGAACCGGGGCATCGCCATGACCGGGGCGGGCGGTGTGGCGGCCGCGGCCCTGGGGGTGGTGGGGCTGGTCAGCTATTCTTTAGGGCCGGGGGTGGTGCTGCTCACCCGGGTGGCCAGCCGCTACGTGCTGGCCGCAGCCGGGGCGCTCATGGTGGTGAGCGCCTTTCTCCCCAAGCTGTGGGCGCTCTTTGCCGGGATTCCCTCCTCGGCCATCGCCGCGGTGCTGTTTGTGGCCCTGGCGTCCCAATTCACCGCGGGGGTGAACGTCATGCTGGGCCAAAGGGGCCAGTTCGCCCGGCGGGAATACCTGACGGTGGGCCTGCCCATTCTGTTGGGCGCCACGGTGGCCTTTCTGCCCAAGGCTTTTTTTCAGCTCCTGCCCGCCACCCTGGCGCCGCTCTTTAGCAACGGCTTGGTGGTGGGCATCCTGGCGGCCCTGGTTTTGGAGCACCTGATCTTTCGTTTTCCCAAGGATTGACCCGGGGAACGCTCTTAGCGCCCCGCGCCGTCCCGGGAGTTGCTCCCAATGGCGGCCCAGAGTATGATAACAAGGAAATTTTCAGAAGACTTAGAGCCACCCCGCCTCCAAAGGGAATTGAAACTCCCTCTTCTTCTCAGGGGGACCTGACAAATAATTTTTTCATCAGCTTTCGGTGACCATCCCATGGCCAGATCTCCTTTCGCCGACATCCAGGAACTGCGCCGGCTGGTGAATTTCTCGGCCCTCATCAACTCCTCCCTCGACATTCACACGGTGCTCAACCAGGCCATGGATTATGTGGAAGAACTGCTGGAGGCCGAAGCCAGCTCCATCTTTGAAGTGGACCCGGAGCAGGGCGACCTGTTTTTCCGCCTGGCCCGGGGGGAGAAGGGCGACGAGGTCAAGGAATTGCGCCTGAAAATGGGGGAGGGCGTGGCCGGCGCGGTGGCCCTGTCGGAAAATCCCCTGATGATCGCCGACACCTCCCAGGACCCCCATTTTTGTGCACGGTTCGACAGCCACTCCGGCTTTGCCACCCGCTCCATCCTCTGCGTGCCGCTCAAATCCCGGGACCGGCTGGTGGGGGTCCTGGAAGTTTTAAATAAAAAAGATCCCCAGGGGTTTAACGCCGGGGACCTGGAAGTCCTGACCCTGGCGGGCAACCTCATCGGCACGGCCCTGGAAAACGCCCGGCTCTACAGCCGCTTGCAGGAAAAATTGCTGGCCGCCACGGGCGAACTGCAGATCGCCCAGCGCAAGCTCCTGCGGGCCGAGCGCCTGGCCGCCCTGGGCAAGCTGTCCCAGGGCGTGGCCCACGAAGTGAGAAACCCCGTGGCCATTATCGGCGGCTTCCTGCACCGCCTGGAAAAGCACCTGGGCGCGGATGACCCCCAGCAGGCGACTCTGGCCCTCATGGCCTCCCAGATCCGCAAGCTGGAGCAAATGGTGCGGGAAATCGAGGCCTTCACCAAGCTGGGCGAGCCGGTGCTCAAGCCCATCCGGCTGCCCGAGCTCATCGACCGGGTGCTGGCCGCGCAGCGGGGAGATTTCCTGAAGGCCAAGGTGGAGGTGGAACGGCACTTTTCCCCGTTCCTGCCGCCGGCGCCCGGGGACGCCAGTCTTTTGTCCCTGGCCCTCCAGCACCTGCTGAACAACGCCCGGGAGGCCATGCCCAAGGGCGGGGTCCTCAGGATCTCCTTAGAGGCGCAGGCCCAGCGGCTTAAGCTCACCGTACAGGACAGCGGGGCCGGCATCGCCCCGGAAGACCTGCCCCGGGTCTTCGATCCCTTCTTTTCCACCAAACCCCAGGGGACCGGCATGGGCCTCACCGCTGTTTATCACATCATCGCCAATCACCTGGGGGAAATTGAGATCGACTCCACCCCGGGCCAGGGGACCGCGGTGCATATCTGGCTCCCCCGCTGGCGGCTGGAATGAGGGTGGCGGCCGGCAAGTCTGCGCCGCGGAATTCAGGCGAATTAAACCGCTCCTGAACTGGGGGCGCGGGTTTCCGTTATTCTGAAAACCCCCTTTACTTTGTTCCTTTGTCACCATATTTTTATAGGAAGTGGCTATCGTCCCGGGAATACCTTTCATTTTGAATTGGGTCTTTACTCCCTCCCCCTCTGATGGGGGAGGGCAGGGGTGGGGGTGAAATTTCAACAAGTGACGAAAACTTATACCCCTCCCCCCAACCCCCTCCCACCAGGGGAGAGAGAGTTTATGGATCGGGAATTTGTAAGTTATATCTGGGATATGACGATAGTCTTTGCGCCTTTGCCGGGAGAACTCCCGGGGCAAGGCCAGGTGGCGCGGCTGCCACGCGGCGGCAAAGTTTTTTAGTTATCACCCTCCCCAGGGACAAGCACCATGAAGCAGGAAATACAACCATCACTTGCTGAGTTGCGGCGCCGGGCCGAAGAGAAGCTGAAGGCCCAGGTGCGGGCCGACCAGGAGCTTTCTGTTGAGGAAACCCGCAAGCTGATGTATGAGCTTCGGGTCCGGCAGATGGAACTGGAGTTGCACAACGAGGAACTGCGTCGTCGCCATTCCCGGCTCGAGGCCGCTGCAGGAGGTCCCCATTATTTGGAAGACCAGGTAATGGAGCTTTCCAACAACAACCAGCAACTCAAACGGGAAATGGACGATCATCATCAGGCCGGCAAAGAATTGCAGGCCGCCAAGGAGCGTCTGGTCGCCATCCTGGAAAGCATCAGCGACGGCTTTTTGGTGCTGGACGGTAACCTGGTGGTTACCTATTTCAACGATGCCGCGGAAACTCTTCTGGGCCGCAAACGGGAAGAGGTCCTGGGACGGCATCTCTTTGAGGAGGCTTTTCCGGAGAGCCGGGGGTCGGTCTTTGAAAAATATTACCAGCAGGCCCTGCGGGAGAAAAAACCGGTTTTCTTCGAAACCTACTTTGAGATTGCCCCTTACGCCAACTGGTACGAGGTGCGGGCGTATCCCTACGATGACGGTCTCTCGATCTTTTTCCGGGTCATTACCGAAAAAAAGGAGGCAGAGCAAAGGATTCAGCGCCTGGCTTCCTTCCCGAGATTAAATCCTAACCCGGTTTTGGAAGTGGATGAGAAAGGCCGGGTGATTTATGCCAATCCTGCCGCCAGGCGGGTGGTGGAACAGTTGGGGTTGACTGAAGGGTTGAACGCCTTCCTGCCTGGCAACCTGCCGGACCTGTTTGCCCAGGCCCGGGAGCAGGGCCTGCGTCAGTATTCCTTGGACCTGACCTTGGAAACCAGGGTTTATGCGCTGGAGCTATCTTTTCCCCATGATCTGTCCACGGCACGTATCTATGCCATAGACATCACGGCCCGCAAACAGGCCGAGGCCGAGGTCCTCCGGGCCAAGGAGGAGTGGGAGCTCACCTTTCACACGGTTCCCGATCTCATCGCCATTTTAGACACGGACCACCACATTCTGCGGGCCAACCGGGCCATGGCCGCGGCCTTGGGGAAGATGCCGGAAGACCTCATCGGCCGGCCCTGCTACGAGGTGGTGCACCGGCAGGATACCCCGCCGGAGTTTTGCCCCCACTCGCTTCTGCTGCAAGACTGGCAAGAGCATTCCAGTGAAATACAGGAACTCGACCGTCATTATTTTGTCACCGTCACCCCTTTAAAGGATAATCAGGGCCGTGTGGCGGGCAGCGTGCACGTGGCCCGGGATATCACCGACCGCAAGCGGGCCGAAGAAAGACTGCAGCAGGCCCTGGGGGAGGCGACGCTGCGCCACCAGGAAACCGGGGCCCTGTTGCGGGCCGCCCGGGCGGTCATGGATGACCACACCTTTGAAGACGCCGCTTGGAAGATCTTCCAGCAGTGCAAGGCCACGACCGGGGCCCCGGCCGGCTACATCGCCTTGCTGAGTCCGGATGGCGCCGAAAATGAGGTGTTGTTTCTGGATGCCGGCGGCAGGCCGTGCTCTGTAGACCCCGATCTGCCCATGCCCATCCGCGGGCTTAGGGAGGAGGCCTACCGCACCGGCAAGGTGGTTTTCGACAATTCCTTTCTGGCCAGCGGGCACGTCGCCTTCCTGCCCGAGGGACACGTGACCCTGGAGAACATCCTTTTCGCCCCCCTGATTCATGAAGCCAAAGTGGTGGGACTGATCGGCCTGGCCAACAAGCCGGGGGGCTTTACCGACAACGACGCCCGCCTAACCTCCGGCTTCGCCGACCTGGCCGCCATCGCCCTGGTGAGCCGCAGGGCTGAAGAAAAGCTCAGGCAGACCCATGCCGAACTGGAGGGCCGGGTGGTGGAGCGCACCCTGGCCCTGCAACTGGCCAACGAGCAATTGCTCCGGGAAATCGAAGAGAGGCAGCAGGTCGAAACGAGACTCCGGGAAAGCGAAGCCCTCTTCCAGGCTTTCATGGGGAACCTGCCGGGCACCGCGGTTATCCGGGACCTGGACGGGAGATATCTCTTCGCCAACGAGACCTGGGAAAACCTGGTGGGTCTGGAAAAAAGGGAATGGCAGGGCAAGACCCTGGCAGACGTCTGGTCGCCGGACATGGCCCAAAGATTCCAGAACTTGGACCGCCAGGTGGTGGAAACCGGACAAGCCCTGGAACATGTGGTCACCCTGGAAGGGGACGAAGGTCCCCGTTATCTCCTGGCCCACCGGTTCCCCATCCTCGACGCCCAGGGCCGCCCCTACCTGGTGGGAGGCATCGGCATTGACATCACCGCGCGGCGGCAGGCCGAGGAGGCCCTGGTCGTGGAACGCCAGCGCCTTTTTGCCGTCTTGGAGAATATTCCCGCCTACGTGGCGCTCATCAATCGCCAGGGGAAGATTCCCTTTGCCAACCGGGAATTCATCCGCCGCTTCGGCGACCCGGAAAACCGGTTCTGCTATGAGTTTTTCTTCGGTTTGGAGGGGCCCTGCCAGGACTGCAAGGCCTTGAAGGTTTTTGCGACCCGCACCCCCGAAATCTGGGAATGGTCTGGACCCGACGGCAACGCGTACCAGATTCACGACTATCCCTTCACCGACGTGGACGGCTCCCCCCTGGTGCTGGAAATGGGCGTGGACATTACCGACCGCAAGCGAGCCGAGGCGGAACTGGCGCAACATGCCGAGCAGATCCAGGACCTTTACAATAACGCTCCCTGCGGCTATCACTCCCTGGACTCCGACGGCATTATGGTGCAGATCAACGATACGGAACTGAGGTGGCTGGGCTACTCCCGGGAGGAAGTGCTGGGGAAGGTAAAATTTCCCGACCTCCTCACCCCGGCCAGCCGCCAGATCTTCTTCGACAACTTTCCGGGTTTCAAGGAAAGGGGCTGGGTGCGCGATCTGGAATACGAGATTGTGCGCAAAGACGGCGCCATTGTGCCGGTGGTCCTCAGCGCCACGGCGGTCACCGATGCCGCCGGCAATTATCTCATGAGCCGGTCAACCATGTTCGATATCAGCGACCGGAAACGGGCCGAACAGGCCCTGGCCGAGGAGCGCCAGCGGTTCTTTCATCTGTTGGAGAACCTGCCGGCCTTCGTCTATCTCCAGGCCCCGGATTATAGCGTGCGTTTTGCCAACCGGGTGTTCCGGGAGCGCTTCGGGGAGCCGGAGACAGGCAGCTGTTATTCAATCTTTTGGGGGAGAACGGATCCCTGTCCCGACTGCCCCACCTTTTCGGTCTTCCACACCGGTCAACCCAAGGAGTGGGAGCTGACCCGGTCTGACGGCCGCACCTACCAGATTTACGATTATCCCTTTGCCGATGTGGACGGCTCGCCCCTGGTGCTGGAGATGGGCATTGACATCACCGACCGCAAGCGGGCCGAGCAGATCATCCGGGACCAGGCCCGGGAACTGGAAGCCTTTTTCACCCACAACATCACCCCCCTGGTCTTCCTTGACCCGGATTTCAATTTTCTGCGGGTGAACGAGGCCTATGCCCGGTCCTGCCGGCGGCCGGCCGCCGAGTTCATCGGCCGCAACCATTTTGATTTATTTCCCCACACGGAAAACGAGGTCATTTTCAGAAAGGTGGTGGAGAGCAAACGACCCCATGTGGCCCTGGCCAAACCCTTTACCTTCCCTGACCACCCCGAATGGGGGGTGACGTACTGGGACTGGAGCCTTTCCCCCATCCTCAATGAGGCCGGAGAGGTGGATTTCCTGGTGTTTTCCTTAAATGACGTCACCGAACGGGTGCAGGCCGAAGAGGACCGGAACCGGCTCATCGAGATCCTGGAGGCCACTCCGGACCTGGTGGCGATTGCCGACGCGGACCGGCAGGTGAAGTATCTGAACCGCGCCTTCAGAAAAGCTCTGGGGTTGCCCGAAGGGAGTGATCCGGCCCAGGTGGAGATTAATCTGGTCCATCCCCGCTGGGCGACTGACCTGGTATTGAAGGAGGGATTCCCGATGGCGGCCCGGGAGGGTTTCTGGAAGGGGGAAACCGCCATCCTTGCGCCTGATGGCTGGGAGATGCCCGTTTCCCAATTGATCCTGGCCCATCGGGATGCCGCCGGCCGGGTGCAGTTCTTTTCCAGTATCGCCCGGAATATCAGCGACCTTAAGGAGGCGCAGGCCCGGATCCAGCGGCAGAGCGCCATCTTGCAGGGCCTGAACCGGATTCTGCGGGAGGCCTTGACCTGCCAGACCGAAGACGATTTGGGCCAGGCCTGCCTGGCCGTGGCCCAGGAACTCACCGGGTCTGCCTTTGGCTTCATTGATGAAGTGAAGGAAGGGGGAACCTTTGATTTTCTTGCCGTCAGCGACCCCGGCTGGGCCGGCTGCGGCCTTTCCCAGGTTGAGAGTCCCGCGCCCCCCCCGCCCGTCTCGGTGCGCCGTTTATACCAGGACGCCATCCCGGGGGGGATGTCCCTGGTCATCAACGAACCGCCGGCGCTGCTTCACAGCCCGGACGGGCCGGCAGGCCAGCCCTCCATCACCGCTTTCCTGGGAGTGCCCATGCTCTTCGACGGCAAGGTCAAGGGTATCATTGGCCTGGCCAACAAGGGCTCAGCCTACACCCAGGCGGATCAGGAAGCCGTGGAAGCCCTGGCCGTGGCCGTTGTGGAAGGTCTGCTGCACCACCGGACTGAGAAGAGACTCAAGGAATCGGAGCGGCGGCTGCGCTTCCTGGCCGATCAATTGCTTTCGGCCCAGGAAAACGAACGCAAACGCCTGGCTGCGGAACTGCACGACGAGTTGGGGCACGCCCTGTTAATCCTGAGACTTTCCCTGAGTTCCGTGGAGAAGGCCCTGCTGCCGAAACAGAAGGAATTGAAAAAGGAATTGCAGGAGAACCTGACGTACATCAACGGCATCATCGAAGAGATCAGGCGTCTGTATCGGGATTTGAGCCCTGGTGATCTGGAGGATTTGGGACTGACCCGGGCCCTCAAATCCATGATCGACGACTTCGCCGTGTATCACAGTCAGGTGACCTGGGCGGTGGATCTGCCGGACCTGGACCGGCTTTTCTCCGTCCCGGAGCAAACCATTATTTACCGGATCTTCCAGGAGGCCCTGACCAATATCGGCAAGCACGCCCAGCCTTCCCACGTGATGATTGCCGCCCGTCCGGAGGACGGACAGGTGCATTTCACCATTGTCGACGACGGCTGCGGCTTTAACGTGGCCGAAGTGCTGGGGGAGGGGGGCTCCACCCGGGGGCTGGGGCTGGTGGCAATGGATGAGCGGCTGCAGATGGTGGGGGGAACTCTGGCCATTCACAGCATCAGAGGGGAAGGCACGCAGCTCAGTTTCACCATCCCCGCGGCGCCCGAAGGAGAAAGACCGTGAATCCCTATAATATCATACTGGCCGACGATCACCTGCTCTTCCGGCAGGGTGTCAGGAAGATCATCGAGGAATCCCCCGACCTCAAAGTCGTGGGTGAAGCGGGCGACGGTCTGGAACTCCTGGAACTCTTGAAAAGAAGCAGACCCCACCTGGTGATCCTGGACATTTCCATGCCCAACCTGCGAGGCCTGGAAGCGGCCCGGGAAATCAAACGGCTGTATCCCCAGGTGAAAATTTTGCAGCTCACCATGCACAAAGGCCTGGAATTCGTGCAACAGGCCATTGCCGCCCGGGTGGATGGTTTCCTGCTGAAAGAAGACGCGGATACGGAACTGATGCAGGCCATCGCCGCCATCAGAAACGGCGAGAGGTTTTTCTCGCCGCTCTTGTCCGCCCAGTTGGCGGATCTGGCCCTGGGCTTCAGCCCCAGCGATCCTTTAAGCGTGCGGGAAAAGGAAGTGGCGAAGCTTCTGGCCGAAGGTAAAACCGCGCAGGAGATCGCCAAACTGTTATTTATCAGCATTCATACCGTGCGACGCCACCGGGCCAACATCATGGAGAAGCTGGACCTGAAAAGCCGCGCCGATCTGGTGCGCTACGCCCTGGAGCAGGGCTATACCTCCGAAAATCCCACATGAGTTTGCCGCCGATTGGTCATAAGTGACTATCCCGAAATAGTCACCCCTACGCATAGACCTCTTGTCTGATTTATTCAACAATGTAGCTGACTCATTGCAGGCCGAGTAAGCCCGGTGATGCTCCGGCGGTTCCGGACAGGCTCTCCTCCCGGGGGAAGAAAACTGCCGCCGCGAGTGGGGTCAGGCGAGGTCCTGTTCCTGGCCATTCTCGTCGTTCTCCTCAGCCTTATCGCCGCAATTACAGATATTTGGTCGGGACAACGCCACTGTCAGCCGGCCTTTTCACAAGAAGAATGGGAGGTGAACCATGATCCAGGAAGAAATCTTGATCGTTAATGACGGATCCTTGATCCTGAAAATGATGGGATTGCTTTTGGAAGGCAAGGGCTATCAGGTGCACCTCACCGATTCTTCCGAAGACGGCCTGGCCGTCCTCAGCACCAAAAATATCGACCTGGCCGTGCTGAAACTCAACGGCGCATCTCCCGGCCGGCTGGCCCTGGCGCCCCTGGTAAAGGAACTGGACCCCCGGACCAGGCTGGTGATTGTCAGCGAGGACCAACGCCTGCCCGCGACATTCTTTGAAATCGAGGTGGATGAATACATCATCGAACCCTGCCGGGCCGCGGAGCTGTGGCGCCGCCTGCTCTCCCACCTGCAGAGGGAGGAAGGAGCCATGGCGCCTGCCGGCGACAACAACCTCCTGCACCCGGCCAGCCGCCGCTTGCTCAACAACCTGGGCCTCATGTTTCATGACATCCGGTCCCTGGTCACCTCCATCCAGGCCGGGATAAGGCTGTTGCAGCGCCGCCAGGAAGGCAAATGGGACCCGGAGGTGGAGGCCATCTTCCAGGAAACGGTCAGCAAAGTCCATACCTTAGGCGGGGTGGCCGAAGAATTCCTGCTGAAATTCCGGAAAGAAGGCCAGCAGGGCGAGGCGCGGCTGTGGGTGGACCTGGGGCGGGAGGTGGTGGAGCCGGTCCTGGCGGAAATGCAGGATGATATTGCGCGCCAGGGCATCACCCTGGACAACCGCATCTGCCTTTTACCCCCGGATAAAAGGACCGTGCGAGGCCAGCAGGCCACCCTGAAGAGCATCTTTCGCAACATCGTCAGCAACGCCGTGAAATACGGGGGTTCCGGTTGCAGTATCTCCATCGACCGGGCTGCGGACCCCGCCTATTTCCGGCTGTTGGTTCACAACAGCGGCGTTCCCCTGTCCCGGGACGGCTGTCAAGAGGTCTTCGGCGGAGGGAGTCCGGGACAGGACGACAGCCAGGGCATGGGTTTGGGCCTCTTCCTGGGCCGTGAGGCCATGCGCAGCCAGGGAGGGGATATTTCCTGTGAACCGGATCCCCGGGGCGCCAACTTCGTCATTACCTTGCCCCTGGCTTAACCGAGAGGCTCCTGCTCATTGCGGCAGGACGTTTGGCCGTTTTGGCAGGGAATTTTCCTGGCCGAGGAGAATGCGCCCCTCGATATACATGTTAACGACCAAAATTCGGTCCAAGTCTTTTGGAAGGGGAGTTAAGGAGCTTCGCCATGACTGAAGAATTGATCAAGAAGGTGCCCCAGGGTTTCCAGGTGGACGGACTGAGTCTGCTCAGGGCCAACTGCGGTTGCGGCGGGTTAACCGGTCCGGGAGGAGCAGGCGTGGGCGACTGTTGCCTGACCTACTCCGTGGTGAAAAAGGAAAATCATACCGTCGCTTTTTTTGCCAAGAGCACGACGCCCAATACCACGGACAACTATGAGTGGGGCTACCGGGTGAAGAAGGGCGACGTGGAAGTGGACGTGCTCGTCTATGACACCCGGCAACCCAAGAAATTCCGCTTTGGCGGGCATTATCCGCCCCCTCTCAACGCCTGGAAGGAGCGCGGCTGGGAAGTGGTTTCCCAGTTTGACCGGGCCCTGGCCGGAACGGGGGAACCCCTGCCCGAGTGGTGTCAGAGCGCGGACGCGTGCGAGCGCCCCGAACCTTTCATTCAATCGCCGCACGGGGACCCGGCCCGGCCCAAGCGGAACTGAACCTAACCCATCAACACATTTTCATACTGTCACCGGCGGGACAACGGAAGGCTCCATTGCCCGTGGTCCCTGGACCGGCTGCCCCAATTCCCTGGCGAATCTTAAAGATGCGCCAGGGAATTTGCCGTTGGGACCCGGAACAAGAAGCTGTGCCACCCATAGCGTTTGCCGTAAAATCCTTTCCATGGGCAGACTTTCGTAGTTATTCCTTGTAGTTCTCTACTTTCTACAGGGGGTGGGGGGATGAGAAGGACGCCGCCATGGGAAAAAACATTTGGCAATCGCTATATGGCCGGGCGCGCCCGGTCCGCCCCCCATATCCTTTGCCGGGCGGGGTTTTAATGGTAAAATAGGCAGGATCAATCCCCCGCAGGTTGACCGGAGTCCAATCCCCTTCACGAGTCATATCCACAGAAACATGCCCGGACCACTACGATTTGTCACCGCCACCTCCTTGTTTGACGGCCACGACGCCTCCATCAATATCTTCCGCCGCCTGCTCCAGCACGCCGGTGTGGAAGTCATCCACTTAGGCCATCACCGCTCGGCCCAGGAAATCGCCGCCGCGGCTATCCAGGAAGGCGTACAGGCCATCGCCGTCAGCTCCTACCAGGGCGGCCACGTGGAATTCTTCAAATATCTGAAGGACCTCCTGGACGGCCAGGGCGTGGGCTTCATCAAGCTGTTCGGCGGCGGCGGCGGGGTGATCATCCCCGCAGAAATCGCCGCACTGGAAGCCTATGGCATCACCCGCATCTATTCCCCGGCAGACGGCCAGAAAGCCGGACTCAAGGGGATCATCACGGATATGGTGCACCGGGCCGCCACCGTCGCCTATCCGCCGTTGCCCCCGGACTGGCAGACCCGGCTGGCCCGGCGCGACAGCCTGACCCTGACGCAGCTCATCACCCTGGCCGAACGCCAGACCGAAGAGCCGGCCCCCTTTTCCTCCCTCAGGCAGGAATTGCCTGCGCCGGCGTCGCGGGCCCCGGTCCTGGGCTTCACCGGCACCGGCGGCTCCGGGAAAAGCTCTCTCGAAGACGAATTCATCCGGCGCTGGCTGAACCGCTATCCCGACAAACACCTGGCCATCCTGGCCATCGATCCCACCCGCAAGAAGACCGGAGGGGCGCTTTTGGGCGACCGCATCCGCCTCAATTCCCTCATTCCCCACCGGGTTTTCATGCGCTCCCTGGCCACCCGGGGCTCGGACGGCGAACTCTCCCGCGCCCTCACCGACGCCCTGGCGGTGCTCCAGGCCGCGGGTTTTGACCTCATCATCGTTGAAACCCCCGGCATCGGCCAGGGCGACGTCTCCATCACCCGCTACGCCGACCTGTCGGTGTACGTCATGACCCCCGAGTACGGCGCACCCTCGCAGCTGGAAAAAATCGACATGCTCGATTACGCCGACATCGTGGTCATCAATAAATTTGACTATAAAAATGCCGCGGACGCCCTCAGGGACGTACGTAAACAGTATCAGCGCAATCACCAGTTATTTGACCGGGCCGCCGAGGAACTCCCCATCATGGGGACGGTGGCCAGCAATTTTCAGGACCCCGGTCTGGACGCCTTTTTCCGCCAGGTGATCTCCACGTTGAGAAGCCGGGGTCTGGCGGACTGGGAGGCCCCGGCTGCCGCCCCGCCGGCCCTGGGGGCACCGGCTTCGCCTGTCATTGTGCCCGCGGAGCGGAGCAATTATCTCAGCGACATCGCCAGGACAGTGCGCCGCTATCATGCCCAGACCGCCCAGGCTGCCGCAGACTGCCGCAAACTTGAGGCTTTAAAAACCGTCCGCCGGGAATTCGGGCTGGAACTGACGGACCAGGAGGCGGAAATTGCCGGCAGGCTCAAACCTGAGGTGAAGGCCCTGCTGGCCCAGTGGGAAGAAATCAAGCCGCTCTATGCCGGCCCGGAATTTCCCCTGACCATCAAGGGGCGGGTGACGTCCACCCCGCTGGCCAGCGAGTCCCTGGCGGGCCTGAAGATTCCCAAGATTGCGCTCCCCCGTTTCGAGGGTCTGGGTGACACGCTCAGATGGCTGCGCGCTGAGCACCTGCCCGGTTATTTCCCTTATACCGCCGGGGTCTTTCCCTTCCGCCGGGAAGGGGAGGATCCGAAGCGGCAGTTTGCCGGGGAAGGCACCCCCGCCCGCACCAACGCCCGGTTCCATTACCTCACCCAGGGCGACCCCGCCATCAGGCTGAGCACCGCGTTTGACTCGCCTACCCTGTACGGCGAAGACCCGTCCCTTGAACCCGATATCTTCGGCAAGATCGGCGAAAGCGGGGTCAGCGTCTGCACTCTGGACGACATGCAACGGCTCTTCGCGGGTTTTGATCTCATCGCCCCCAACACCAGCGTTTCCCTGACCATCAACGGCCCGGCCCCCATCATGCTGGCCTTCTTTTTCAATACGGCCATCGAGCAGCAGGCGGACAGATTCCGGGCCGAGAACGGCCGGGATCCCGGGGCCGGGGAACGGGACCAGATCAAGAAAACCGTGCTCAGCCGGATCCGCGGCACGGTGCAGGCCGACATCCTTAAGGAAGACCAGGGCCAGAATTCCTGCATCTTCTCCACCGGCTTCGCCCTGAAAATGATGGGCGACATCCAGGAATACTTCATTGAAAATAACGTCCGGGGCTTCTATTCGGTGAGCATCAGCGGCTACCACATCGCCGAAGCCGGGGCCAACCCCATCACCCAGCTGGCCTTCACCCTGGCCAACGCCTTTACTTACGTGGAATACTATCTCAGCCGGGGCATGCCCCTGGACTCTTTCGCCCCCAACCTGTCGTTTTTCTTTTCCAGCGGCATGGACCCGGAATACAACGTCATCATCCGGGTGGCCCGCCGCATCTGGGCCCTGGCCCTGAAATACCGCTACGGCGGCAGCGAAGCCAGCCAGAAGCTCAAGTGCCACATGCAGACCTCGGGCCGGTCGCTCCACGCCCAGGAGATGCAGTTCAACGATATCCGCACCACCCTGCAGGCCTTGATGGCCTTGAATGACAACTGCAATTCCCTACACACCAATTCCTATGACGAGGCGGTCACCACCCCCACCGAGGAGTCAGTGCGCCGGGCCATGGCCATCCAGTTGATTATCGGCAAGGAATACGGCCTGTTCAAAAATCAGAATCCTCTCCAGGGGAGCTTTTTCATTGAACAACTCACCGATCTGGTGGAAGAAGAAGTGCTCAAGGAATTCGACCGGCTGAGCCGCCGGGGCGGGGTGCTGGGGGCCATGGAAAGCCATTACCAGCGCAGCAAAATTCAGGAAGAATCTCTGCACTACGAACTGAAGAAACATACGGGGGAGTTGCCCATCGTCGGGGTGAATGCCTATGTGGACGCCGAGGCTTCCTCAACCGCCTGCGACCAGATCCAGCTCACCCGGGCCACCCCGGAGGAGAAACGCCAGCAGGTGGAAAGCCTGGAACGGTTTAAGCAAAGGCATGCCCAAGAGGCCGCAGGGGCCTTGGCCTCGCTCAAGGAAGTGGCCCGCGCCGGCGGCAACGTCTTTTCGGAACTCATGGAAACCGTGCGGGTGGCCAGCCTGGGCCAGATCACCCGGGTTCTCTTTGAAGTGGGCGGCAAGTACCGGCGGAATATGTAGAAGGGCGATGTATTTTGGGGGAGGGGGCCAGGGGGCGAGCCCCCTTCCCCCTCCCCCAACCCCTTAACGCTTTTTTGGCCGGGGAAGTCGGGACGCAGTCCCACCTTCCCCGGCCCCAGTAAAGGGGGTTGGGTGGGGGGTCTGGGGGGAAGCGGGGGAATTGGTTCCCCCGGCCCTCCAGCCAGAAGCAATCATTCAGGAAGGGCGACATGGATCAGCACCAGGCGGCATGGAATGAAAAGGCGGCCCAGGGCATTATCAAGCAGTTGGAGAAGCGGCGGCTGGCGGGGAGCTACGCTCCCACTGCGGCCCAAGCCGCGGAAGAAATTATGGCCATGATTCCCCCGGGGCCACGGTGTACCGCTGCGGCTCCATGACAACCACGGGAATGGGGCTCTGGGAGAAGATCTCGGCGCTGCCGGGCGTGGAGGTGATGGACCCCTACCGGCCGGGATTCTCGCCGGATGAGAGTTTGGAATTGCGGCGCCGGGGCCTGCTGGCGGACGTCATGATCGCCAGCGCCAACGCCATCACCCTGGACGGGAGTATCGTCAACCTGGACGGCATGGGCAACCGGGTGGCGGCCATGATGTTCGGCCCCAGGCAGGTGATTCTGGTGGTGGGGGTGAACAAGATCGCCCCGGACCTGGAGACCGCCATGGCCCGAATCAAGCACTACGCCGCGCCCGTCAACACCATCCGCATCGGCTTCGCCAACCCCTGCGGCGAAACCGGACTGTGCGCAGACTGCCGTTCGCCGCAGCGCATCTGCAATATGTGTGGAGCATTATCGAAGGCCACATGATCAAGGATCGCCTGCACGTCAATCTGGTGGGCGAGAATTTGGGGTACTGAAGAGGCTTGAGGCAGATTCCGGTTAGCCAGGGCTTCCCGGAGAGCCGCCCTGGAACCACCTCCTGATGATTTCCTGGCCTGTGGGAAGAGGAAGACCTCCCCCCGCCCGGCGCGCTTCGCCCCCATCCCCTCTTTGCGGCCACAGGTTGTCACCCTCGGGATACCCCCGCGACCAAGGCCCAACCTCCAAGAAAGCCGGTATGCGTCTCTCAACACCCGGACCGGAATCACCCTCCCCAGGGTAGATGGAGAGTCAAAATTTTCTCAGGCGAGCCATGCCGTCCGGTTGACGACCCTGCCAGGCATTCTTATCTTTATCTCGAAAGGTCGCCATGCCTTTCACTCCTTCGCCAATCGGTCTATGGGGAGATAGACTGCAACCATTCCCGCTGTAACCGAGACGCATTGTCAACTCGCCCGGAGCTTACCGCCAAGTAAACGTCCACCAAGTAGGAAAGATAAAAATGGTCATTTTTAACTATTAAAAGATGGTCATTCCAATGGATAGACGTTCCTTGCACAAGTGCTACTATTACCCTTAAAATTTGAGAATGTGCGCAAGATGCGGAACGCATCCTAATCCTCTGATTTCTTACGGTTATCTCAAGTTCATGGTGTTGTGGAAGCAAATAAGCTGGGGAAAAAAGGGGAAGGAGCTTTCATGTCATTTGCCGGATTGCGAAAAATTTAGAAAATGGCTGATGTTTGCAAAAATTTTTTCACCCATGTTCTTTTTTCGGCCCCCGGAAAGGAGCGCGGAGCCTGCCTATGTAAGATAAATAATTTAGAGATTATAAGGAGATAGGTCCATCTCTGAACTCCTTCTCTCGCTGGTCAGGAAAAACGAATATAAGAATCAGGGTATTCCCGGCTTTTTTATTTTTTGTAAATTCTTATCTTTAAATAGGCACAAAATTAAGAACACCATCCCCTCCCTGAGCGAGACCGTACTTGAGCAGCAGTTGTGAACCGGAGGGTTAGGATTTGACACAGAGCTATCCGAAGCCGTTCACAATTTGAGATATGCTGGCCTGAAAAAACCAGCGGCGAGAACCGATCTGAATGGATTTTTACAGGTTAACCAGTGCGGGACGTCTTTTGCTGATGTACCTTTCCAATCTCAACAATGCTGGGCCTAACTGGCTGGAAAATTCTCCAGACTGCCAGAGGGCAGGTTAGGCCGGAGAAGCAGCGACAGTTCGCCCGAAGGATGTGGCGCCTCATTACAGTGAAGTTCCGGCAGGGAATTTGCCGGAGATGACACGATGGCAAGCAAACTCTCACCCCATACCGTATTTTCTCATTTGCCTTAGGGGTAAATGGGGAAAGTGCTTTCGATACATGCCGGCGGCAGGCGCGGACCTTTCCATCTGTTGGCGGCAAGAAAGGGGAGGTGATGATTTTAGACGATTTTTTGAGCATGTTCCTTGTCAAATCCCTCACATTGCAGCAGTTGAGGGTGGAAAGAATTCTTGCCGAACAATACAGCGGTAAATTGTAAAATCACCGAGAGTCACTGACGCGAAGAGATAGGATATGCGAAATTCTCCACGAGTCCCGGTAAGCTATCCCTATATCCTTTTCGGTCCGGGCCTGACGGGCGAAGGGACGATTTCGGACCTGGGGTTGGGGGGTGCTTTCCTCAAAAGTTCCTTTATTCCCGATCTTAATTCGTTGGCGAACCTGAAATTCAAGCCGGTTCCCAACGGTCCAGAGCAAGAGATTCTGGTGCGGGTGGTGCGCACCAATAAAGTCGGCAGCGCAGTTGAATTCTTAGATCTAGACAGCGAATCGAGGTCCCTCATTTGGGAACGCGTCATTCTCCCCAAGGTCAGGGATCTGAAAGATTGTCCCTTCTGCGGCAAGGAGCTGCATCAACAGTTAAAGGGAAAGTGTCCCAGTTGCCGCAAGCCTCTGGGGTTTGAAAGTAAAAACTTTCCGGAATGTTTGCTCGGGCAGGAACAGGATGAAGAGATGATCGGCACCTGCCCGGCCATGCGGGAAACCTTCCAGATGATCCGCAAGGTGGCGCCCTCGGATGTGGCGGTTCTGATCACCGGGGCCAGCGGCACCGGCAAAGAAATGGTGGCCCGGGCCATTCACGAACGGAGCCTGCGGGCCAAGGGGCCTTTCGTCCCCATTAACTGCGGCGCCATCCCCCGGGAATTGCTGGAATCGGAATTCTTCGGGTATGAGAAAGGGGCCTTTAGCGGGGCCTACCGCACCACCGTCGGCATGGTGGAAAGGGCTCACGGGGGCACGCTGTTTTTGGACGAAGTGGCAGAACTGCCCTTGGAGTTGCAGGTCAAACTGCTGCGTTTCCTGCAGGAATTCTCCTTTACCCGGGTCGGCGGCCGTGATCCCATCCGGGTGGACTTACGGATTCTTTCCGCCACCAACGGCGACCTGGAGGAGATGACGAAAAAATCACGGTTCCGGGAAGACTTGTTTTACCGCCTGAATGTGGTCCATATGCACCTCCCGCCCTTGAAAGACCGGGATATGGATTCCCTGATCATGGCCAACATCTTTTTGAAGCAGTACGCCAGCAAGGTGGAACGGGAGATCAGCGGCTTTACTCGCAAGGCGGTGCAGGTCATCCAGGGTCATCATTGGCCCGGCAATATCAGGGAATTGGTCAATCGGGTCCGCCGGGCGGTGGTGCTGGCGGAAGGGCCCTGGATCGGTCCGGAACACCTGGGCCTGTCCCTGGATGAGCTGGAACCGGAACCCATCTTAAACGGCGGGGGGCTCAAGGGAGCCAAGGCTGAATTCGAGGCCAGGCTGGTGGCCAAGGTGTTGCGCAGTTTCCATGGCAACGCCCAACTGGCCAGCAAGGCGCTGAAAATCAGCCGGTCCATGCTGTACCATCTGGTGCAGAAATACAATCTGAGCGATCGGGAAACCGGTCTCAACCAATAGCCCTAGGGATGGAAAAAAAGGAGAAGAAACTTTTCCGGCGATCGTCTATAATGCTGCTAGAAGGAAGGAAAAACCTTCGGTCGTGCCGAAATTCTTTAGTAACGGAGGCTGTGAGTGAAAATTTTGCGCGTACTCCTCATTATTAGCCTGCTCCTGGCGCTGGCAAGCCCATCTCTGGCCCAAACGAAACCCGGCGCACCCGCCGCCAAGCAGCCCGATATTGTGGACGCCTTGGGAAAGGTGAAATTGGCGGATCTGAAAAAGGCCGTTCCCCGGGGGGTCGAGGCCCCTTTTAAGGCCGAGCCCGGTTCCCGCCTGGCCAGCGTCGGCGCGGTCACCCGCTTTGCTGTTCCGGGAGAAGAAGTGGTCTATTATTTCAATCGCGCCGGCGTCCTGGTGAGCGCCCAGACCAAGGCCCGACGGCCCATCCCCAAAGAAGAGCTGATCAAGGAAATCAAGGGGATTGAATTTAAAAAGTTTCCCCCCAACCAGGTTTCCGCCGCGTTTGTGCGCCGCTCCGCCACCGTCATTCAGGGATTCTATCTGAGCAAAGACGAAAAGTTCGTGGAATATACGACCTACGATTACTTCCCCGGCAAATAAGCCTTTCTTCCTCAGCGGGGGATAACGGTCTAGCGCCCCATCCCCCGCTGACGTTCGACTTCCCGCCATTTTCCCGTATCAAGCATACCGAGTTGCGATCAATGGGTCAAATTGCCCTGAGCCGGTCTTAAGCCTGATCCTGCACAGGCTGGGGCCTGCTCCACCGGCTTGACTGCCAATTGGCAGCAGAAATTCTGCTATGGATATGAGAAAAGGATAATGAGGACAACAAGGTGAGGTTACTTAGAAAAATTAACAAAACGGCGTGAAGGGCGGGCTGCCCGGAGTTCAGGTCTGCAAAGACATGCTCCTGACTGGTGGCGGTGCCCTGACAATCCCTGGAGCTGCAATCTTCGGCCTGGGCCGCCAGGGTTAAGCCGGGCATGGTGGGGGCAGACCGGCTGAAAGGCCAGATCCACTGCCGGGACCGGAAGGGGCTACCGGGGTCCCGTTATCCTGATCACTTCTCTTTTCATTAATTCCTGCCGCATGAGGTTCCGGTTCTTCTGGGCCTCCTCCTGGGTGATCGCCCCGTCGCTGTTCAAATCGCACTGGCGGAAGACTTGGGAGGCCTGTTCCTGGTCTTTGGCTCCAGCCGTGAATTCATTCATGTCAATCTTGCCGTCGTTATTCTTGTCCACGGCCACGCATAATTTCGTAAAATCATGGCTTGCTGCAGTGTCGTCCATGGTGGCGCAGCCGGTAATCAGCAGAGCCGCGGCGGCGCCGGCAACCATCATCCTCATTGTTTTCATCACTTACTCCTCGGTTCCATTGACCTCATCAAGGACCCCTGCGATTGGTCCCAACTTCCGGCGGGAAAGATGCGAAGTTTTTGATGTTATTATTTTAATCTGCATACGGGAAAAAAGGAAGCTAAGAGATTACTATAAAATTTACCAAGAAATTTCCTTCTATAACTCCTGGCTGGCCTCGCCGGCGGGATCCCGTAGTCCTCAGAGATTTTCTGGACCTGTGGGGGAGACCTCCTGGCCTCTGAGCCCCTCCTGCACCTCAAAGGCGCCGGAGGTCTTCATCCACAGACGCAGATAAAAGTCCCCCACCCGGAGAGTTAATGCGGCCCCGGCGGGGATGCGGGCATAGATGACGGTGCGGCCGTTTTCCTGGCGGGTGATGAGTTCCTGGGAGCCGCCTCCTCCCACCAGTTGAGAGGAGACGGGACCCTGAACCCGCGGGGTGATTTTAAAATATTGGGGAGCAAGCTTCTCCACCTGGAAATATTTCCCCGGGCCGGCAGCCAGGGTGAGCCCGCAAAAGCAGAGGATCCCCACCAGGGGATAGAAAAACAGAAGTCCCCGGACCCAGGGGGCCCGGGGACTGTCCGTGAGCGAAGACTGCCGGGGCATGGTACCCCTTTCCGTCTGAACGGTAGTGCAGACCTTTTATAGTCCTCGGGCCGGCTCAGGGCACGGGGACGACATGCACGTTGAAAACGGTGCTGACCTGGTTCATATTTCCGGCCACCTGGTTGGTGGTGACCAAGCCGGTGAAGTTCTTGAAAGCCCCCCCCTCCAAGTCGAGTTTGGTGGCATAGGTGCTGCTGGGCGGTCCGTAGATGCTGTTATTGGTCCGGACCGCGCACAATTGGTTGTCCGTCAGGTTCAGCCTCCCCCCCATCGACACGTTAAATGCGTTTATCTGCGCGTTCATGTTGCCGGCGGTTTGGTTCACCTGGGCGACTCCCGTCCCTCCCCGGAATGACTCCCCGGTGATGGCGGCCTGATAGGTATTGTTGGACGTGTTCAAAATATTGTCCGATACCCGGCTCTGATAGCTCATGCTGACCTGGGACCGCCCGCCATTACTGACGCCGGCAATCCCCACCAGGTTGAGCTGGCTGTTAAGGGCGCCGCCTGACTGGTTGACCTGGGCCAGACCGGTGAAGGAGCGGAAGGAGTTGGCGATTTCCACCTGGGACCGGCTATTCGTTTCCGTGACGATATTGCCGCTGATGTTGATGCAGCCGGTGAAACTAAAGTTGGCAAGGGATCGGGAACCGGTAATGATCCGTTCCGGGTTGATCTCCACCTCACCGGCCATCTGCCCCAGGCATGCCGCCGGTCCGCACCAGGTGGCCAGCCTCAGGTCCGTGGGCAACCAGGCCATCACCGTAAGCAAGAACGCAGCCACGCCGATTTTCCATGCCGCATGTGGGTGCATAGTATATTGGTTTCCTTAGCGACTCATCCCGAATACTGAGGGCCGCGGGATGGTTGGGGTCGTGGCGGCTCCCCGCAACATGGCTTTGGGAGCCAGAATATCGAGATTCACCACTCCCATGACGATATTTTTGTCGCCCCTCACCTGAACCCCTTGGTACACGCTCTGTGGCCCGATACCTGCCCGGTAGCTCACGTTGCCGCTCTCATAGACAATTCCGGTGGGGGTGACGGTGGTTCCCGGCGGCATGTTGGGATGAGGAGTGATGGAGACCACAGGCCCTGAACCGGTCATATTGACGACGATGTCCAGACCGAAATAGTAAGCGCCGTAGCGGCCGCGAATGCCTTCCAGTTGGTTGTCGTTCAAGGGAGCGCGATCGGCGAGGACGGCAGGCCTCTTCTCCACAAGGGTTTGGGCGTCAGGGCCGGCAAAAACTGCCAGAGGGGCCATGACTGCCAGCAGCATGATCACGGAAACCCCTACAAGACGACGGTTTGTTCTGCAACGCATGAGAATACCTCGTTCTCTTACGGGAAGAGAGTCCCGAAACTCGATAGAGGTATGGTGGACAGACGGGGATTGACCACGTAAATGGAGAAAGTGGGATCCACGGCAAAGCGGGGGTTGACCCCGTCAAAGTTCCGAACGACCACCTCTTTGGTCAACGTGTCCTCGTCAGCCGCCTCCATGTACAGACCCTCGGGAGAGCCTTGCGAGGGGCCGATGGCCACCAGAATCACCTCGTTCCACATGCTCCGGAAGTTCTCCAGAGGAATTCTGCGGTTGCCCCAGGAAGGGTCCGCAATATAGGCGAAACGATCGTCCACTTTGCGGAGCACCACAAAGTGTTTGTACCGGGCAGCATCAATGAGAGTAATGACCGGCACGGTTAACTTCTTGAGAGTGTCAATGTCCTTGACCTGGAACCCTTCCACCTGCAAACCCCGGCTCTGCAGGAAGCGTTTCATGTCCAGCATGGAGAAACCCCGCTGCCGGATGCCTTCCTTGTCGCCGTGTTCAAACATGCCCTGGATGGCTTCCTTCTCCAGAACATCGTGTCCGTAGTGGAAGCGCAACAGGGTGGCCACGGCGGCCGCGCCGCAACTGTAGTCGGCAGTCTGGGGGATAACCCGGGTCATGCGCCGCCCTTTGAAGGTCACCACTTCTTTAAGGAAGACCCCGCCGCCGGGCAGAAAGACCGGCGTCTCCGCCATCTGCGCCTTGCTTGTCACCGTTTTGGTGACCATGCCGCCGCCGGGCAGGAAGACCGGGGCCTCCGCGGCCTGAAGCGTACAGGGGGTGAAAGGGAGCAGGGTCAAGGTCAGCAGAGGTATGGCCACCGCGGCCGCCAGCCGCCTCATGTTCCCGGTGGATGTGGGGATGTGGCGATACCTGGTCAACATGACGTCTGCCTCTCGTTGTGGGATGGCAGCCCCGGGGGAGACCCCCGGGGCTGGTTTGATCTGCTGCTGAGTTGCCTCAGCCCATTATACTTTAATTACCGGTTGCCGGCAAAGCTGATGGAGACGATATTGGCCTGGTTGTTCATGCTGCCGGAAGACTGGTTGGCCTGGCCGATACCGGTGAAACCGTTGAAGGAACTGCTGATGGAGTTGTAGCTGTAGGCAAAATTCACCTGGGCACAATTGAACACGTTGTTCTGGCTCAGGAAGGTGTCGTTGGTGGCCAACACGCCATTTTCGTAGCTCCGCCCACCGCCATAGGTTTCAGTGTTACCAGAGTTACCAGAAGAACCGGTGAGGCCCGCGGACACGGCCACCACGTTATTCTGGTTGTTCATGGAACCGGGGGACTGGTTGACCTGGCCGATGCCATCGAACCGGTTGAAGGAGTCAGTGATGGTGGAGGCGGTCAGGTTGATACAAGAATCCAGGTGATTGAAGTAATTGGTCTGTTCCACCCCGACCTCGGTCATGGCCGCAGACTTCTTGGTGCCCTCGGTGGCGGCGATGGCCACGACGTTGCCCTGGTTCACGGCGAACCCGGCCGCCTGGTTGGCCTGGCCGATGCCTTCAAACCGGCTAAAGGAATCAGTGATGTTGTCATCGTACGTGCCGACAAATGACTTGACATAATTACCGGCATTATAGTCGCACTTGAAGACTTCGCAGTCGGCCAGGGCCTTGGGGTCCAGTTCGATGTAGGCGAAGGTGAAGAAGAACTTGGCGTTCAGGGTGTAATCGTAAATCGCCTTGTACTTTTCCACATAGACGTTAAAAGCCACGTTGCAACCCGTGGGGTCCGAGCAGTTTTGGGCAAAAGCCGGAACCGCCAACAGCAGCACCATCACCAACAGTACGAGCTTTCTCATTTCTCTTTCCTCCGAAAATGTATGGTTTGGGGTTTAGGGTTTCCCTGCCCGCCTGGCGTCGCAGGTTTCTCCTTTTTTCAGAAACCCGGCAGTCACCTCCTCGCTTGACCCCCAAGGAGCCTCAGCGCGGCGGGGAGAACAGAAGCACCTGGTTCTTGGCAGGATTGCCCACGCTTTGGGCCAGATGGGCGTTGGCCCATTCGTCCCACAGCTTGATGGCGGCATGGGGTTGCCCCAATTGGGGGATGGGAGCCACCAGCCCCTGGCCGCGCAATTGCTGCAACTCCCGGTCGTTCAGCCGGTCCATCTGGGAGAAAGAAACTCCCTTGAAGGGCGGCTGGGCCAAGAGGAGGTGGGGCAGCAACATCGCTGCCAAAAGCACCCCCAAGAAGAACCACCGGCTTCTTTTGGTTGCCATAGACCTTCTACTTCCTGTGAGAAAAATTCCTGCCCCAAAGTAATGCGGCTTTTATGCCAAGAACATAACTAACTATAATTGTTCCATATAATGAAATTCTAAGCCTCTCCCCTATACGGAATTTATTCCAAAAATCCGCACACTTTAAGAAAAGATATCGTAAAAATAAGTTTTAAATTAATCATTATAATTAGTTAGCCATATTTCCAATTTATTGGATGCATCTGGGTTATTATCAAGTAAGACCCTGATAGGCTTCAATAAAACCTGATTTTGAAAAATTATAATCCCTGCCGGACCGGTTTGGGAAAACTCAACGTGACGAAAACCTTTCATTTTCTGGCTGCGCCGTCACGGGAGAGGAGAAGTTGCATCTTTCTGGTTCATTTTTGCCCATGCTCAAGGTCCGCCCTTGCTTGCTTTCGCCTGAGTCTTGTCCAGGTCCCGGAGACCATCCTGGCAAACAGGGTGATCATGCTCAGGCTGCAGAGACGGAACTGGGAGGCAAACGGCATCGGTATGGGAGAAACAATCCACAAGCCAGCCAAATAGCCCCATGTTAAAGGATAGTGTGACAAAGGGCCCCGGGGGGGTCCCCCCGGGGCTGTGGTGATTAGCCGGGTTTATCTCACCGGCGGTAACGTTTACTTGCTGCCGGCAAAGCTGACGGAGACGATGTTGGCCTGGTTGTTCATGCTGCCGGAAGACTGGTTGGCCTGGCCGATGCCGGTGAAGCCATTAAAGGAACCAGTGATCAAGTTGCTGTTGTAGGCGCCGGAGGGGAAGGCCCAGTTGTCGACATTGTTCTGGGCCAGGAAGGTGTCGTTGGTGGCCAGCAGCCCATTTTCGCTGCTGCCCCACCAGCCGCAGGGCGAACCGGAACCCGTGAGGCCCGCGGAAACGGCCACCACGTTGTTCTGGTTGTTCATGCTGCCGGAAGACTGGTTGGCCTGGCCGATGCCATCGAAGCCATTGAAGGAACACTCGATGGTGGTCCAATTATAGTCATAACAACGGGCGGAATAATAGTAGTCATTGTACTTATTGGTCTGCTCCACCCCGACCTCGGTCATGGCCGCAGACTTCTTGGTACCTTCGGTGGCGGCGATGGCCACGACGTTGCCCTGGTTGACCATGAAGCCGGCCGCCTGGTTGGCCTGGCCGATACCTTCAAACCGATTGAAGGAGCCAGACATGATGTCCTCAAGGATCCCACCGGTTTGGCACACAAAGTTGCTATAGTTATAATCACACTTGAAGACTTCGCAGTCGGCCAGGGCCTTGGGGTCCAGGCAGATTTCCGCGA